>JAFUEG010000210.1 GCA_017464045.1 Lachnospiraceae bacterium | reverse complement strand
TTATAAAAATATATCGAAAGAGAGGGATTTTATTATGTAAAAAAAGAAGAAAAAAACATGGCTTGTCGTACTGATTGTGATTATTGTATTAGGTGCCATAGCATCGGCAGGAAAAAAAGATAAAGAAGATTCAGGAAAAAAGGATATAGTGGCAGGGGATACATCTGATAAGGAAAATAATAATGATTCTGATAATAACGAAGAAGCTTCTGATAAAACCGGACAGACATCAGAAAAGGTAACGATTGAGGAACAGCTTCTTTTTGAAAAGGACGGACTTAAGGTTACCGCTACCGAATATAAGACAGATAGTATATGGGGTGACGGAATCAATCTTTTGATAGAAAATGATTCGGATAAGTCAATCGGTCTTGGATGTACAGCACTTATCGTAAATGATTATATGATATTTGATTTATTTACATCGACAGTTGCTGCCGGTAAAAAGTCAAATGAGATGATGTATCTTTCAAGCTCCGAGCTTGAGGCTGCCGGTATAGATAATGTTGGAAAGGTGGAAATATATTTTCATACCTTTGATCCGGATACATATATGACTATAGAGGATTTTGATTGCGTGACGATAGAAACCTCTGCAATAAATGAAATCGACACTACCCCAAATGATGCGGGTCAGGAGCTGTTTAACAGCAATGGTATAAGGATTGTCGGAAAGTATGTTGATGAAAAATCCTTCTGGGGAGCGGGAGTTTTACTTTATATAGAAAATACAAGCGGACAAAATGTTATAGTTCAGTGCGATGATATGTCGATAAACGGATTTATGGTTACTCCTTATTTTTCAGCAAATGTATATGATGGTAAGAAGGCTATAGATGAGATAACAATTTTGTCAAGCGACCTTGAGGACAATAATATTACAAGCGTCGATGATATAGAACTGGTATTTAAGATAATTGATGCGGACAGCTATAGCAGAATAGAAACATCTGAACCGATAAGCTTTTCAACCAAGTAAAACATATTTACTTTAGTGGAAGCTCATCATGTTCATAAAGAAGAGAGTTGGTTTCATCAACGGATAATCCACGATTAATTGAATAAATGATTATGGAATCGCGCTTGTTTTTTGCATAAAGAATACCTACTGATAAAAGTTCAAGACAGCGCATGGTTTCTTCAAGCTTAAGCCCTGCTCCTATACAAAGACGCAGGGCATTATCTCTGCCCGGAGCCCTGTCACCGCTAAGTATATGATAAAGATATGTTCTTTCTATGCCGGAGCGGGTTACCATATCAGATTTACTTATGCCTTTTTTGGATAAAAGCTCATAAAAATAATCAGTAAAATTAAGTGATTTGTAATCACCGGTGTCCTCTAAATATTTTTTCAAGGCCTCTGAATTTTCAGCCTGATTTAAGATTTCAAGAAGCTCTACAGTCTTTTTATTATTAACATCTTTCATTGCTGTAATTCCTCCGTAGTGTTATAATCAAATCATATCCTATAGATATAAAAAAAGCAAGATTTTTAAATAAATATAAAGGATAAAACTATGCCTGAAAAGTACGAAAAAACAGATAATAATCTGCCTGATTTATGGTTGGATGATTACATTTCCAATACATATGAGTATATGGAAAATCTAACCGGTCAGGGAAATTCATATATTGTTTTGGATAAACTGAATAAAAGAAAATACATTTTAAAGCAGCTAAAAAGGTTTGATGAAAACATATATGTGACATTAAAAAATATGAATATAAACGGTGTCCCGCAGGTATATGAGATATATCCTTTGAATTCGGATAAAGAAAACTCGGATAGAGATAATTCGGATAAAGGGAATACGGATAAAGATGATAGCCTGGTTATAATAGAAGAATACATAAAGGGAGTCACTTTGACGGAATATATTGAGAAAAATGATGTGACCGAAGAAAAACTTGTCAGTATTATTATCAAACTTACTGATATATTGGAAAAGCTGCATAATCTCAATCCGCCGGTCATACATAGGGATATTAAACCGGATAATATTATTTTAAGTGATATCGGTAAAACGTATCTGATAGATTTTAATATTTCAAGGAACTATACCGGAGTTAAAAGCAAGGATACTGTTATTATGGGTACCGCCGGATTTGCGGCACCGGAACAATTTGGATTTTGTGAAAGTGATGCCAGAACGGACATCTATGGACTTGGTGCAACTGTAAAATATATAATGGATAAATGCGAAATAAAATCTGATCGATTAGCGGAGATGGTTGATAAAGCTACAAAATTAAGCCCTGATGACAGATTTCAAAATGCGGATGAATTAAGAAAATTTATAGTTGATAAATTAAATGTTAAAAATAAAGATAAGGACATATATGAATCACGAAATGGTGATATAAGTAATTCACATGATGCTAAATTAAATATAAAATCATATGCTCTTCCAGGATTTAGAAGTAAAAATCCGCTTCATATGCTGGTGGGTGTTTTTATATATGCATTTTTATTGTATTGCACGATAACATATAAACTTGATAACTATATAAGTGACAATAAAGCTTTTGAATTAAATGCAAACAGAATAGGCTTTTCCCTTGCACTTTTTGCAGCCTTTTTATTCTCATGTAATTATCTGAATTGCCAAAATAAGATTAAATGGCTTGAAAGACTATCAGGGATAAAAAGAATAGTGGGTATAGTAATAATTGATATTTTGCTCATATTGATTACAGCATTAATTGTATCGATTCTTGTTGTGCTTGTATGATAATGATAAAGATCTTCCGCTTTATTAATTATACGAAAAAACCTTTGCACACTATTGAATTATATGCCATAATTTATCTTGCGTACTATTATATTTGATCTTTTGATATTATATAATTAACGTGTGCATAGCGCACACCTTTTTAATAAAAAATGATATATAATATTATGAACTTTTATATCATTTTTTTACGAAGGAGTTAATTTATGGGTGTTTCGACAAACTCGTTATTAAATAAGCTTACAAAGGGAAAGAATATAAACACTGTTTTGGATAAACATGAGACGGATTTTTATGATTGTACTATAGCGGAATACCTTATGAAACTCTGTGAAGAAAGGAATACAGTTCCTGAAAGAGTTATAAATAAAGCGCAGATAGAAAGAACCTACGGACATCAGATTTTCAATGGCACAAGGACTCCTTCAAGAGATAAGCTTTTACAGATTGCATTTGGGTTTGGACTCTCGCTTGAAGAGACACAGAGAATGCTAAATGTTGCAGGCAAAAGTGTGCTTTATCCAAAGATAAAAAGGGATGCAATTATTATATATGCAATATCTCATGAAATGAATGTTTTGGAAACACAGGATTTGCTTTGCGATAATGAGTTGCCTATGCTTGGTACATAGCTTTTTTGGGTAATGGGGTAAGCAGCGGTGGAAGATAAAGAAAGATTTTTAGAAAACTTTGACCTTGAATTTGAAAGGACTCTTCCTAAAGAATTTTTAAAAAAATATACAATTATAGAGTGCTTTAATTATACTGAAAAATCATATGCCCTGCTTGCAGAAGATAAGGATAGTCATAAAAAAGTAGTGGCAAAATGCTTTTCAAATACCAATTTTTTATATGAAAACAATGAATTCAACATATTAAAGGATACAGACAGTTCACAAATTCCAAGGTTCGTAGAAGAATTTAAAAATGACAATTATTACATAGTGTTGCGTGAGTACGTTGAGGGGATTTCTCTTGATGAGTATATGCGTGCGCAAAAATTGGATTATAAAAGTAAGCTTGAACTGGCTATCAGGCTGGCACGGGCTATGCGGGAACTTCACTCACTCAATCCGGCTATAATTCATAGAGATATCAAACCACAAAATATAATAGTTAAAAATGATGGAAATATTGCTTTTATTGACTTTGAGATAAGCAGAATATATAAGCAGGGAGAGCAGATGGATACAACCATAGGCGGAACTGCCGGATATGCTGCACCTGAGCAGTATGGTTTTATGCAGACAGATATTCGCTCTGATATTTATTCCTATGGTATTGTTCTTGCGTGGATGCTGAAAGGCAGGGCAGAGCCGCTTAAAGATGCAGATAAAGGTTTGGAAAAGATTTCAAGGAAGTGTACGGAATTTCTGCCGGACAAACGATATAAAAATGATGATGCACTTATTTCTGATTTAAAAAAGCTGTATGAACCATATGATGAAATAGGAAGGAAAAGAAGAACTATAAGGGTATTTGCAATTAGTCTTTTGATATCTGTGGTGACTATATGCATAATTGCCACCTGTATAATGGCATTTTTAAAGAAAAAGTGGGTATATGAGTTTTCGGATCCTATTATAGAAGACGCTGTAAGGGCATCTTTAGATAAACCATACGGCGGCATTACCTATGATGATTTGGAGGAGGTAATCGGTATATATATAATTGTTGATACGGTCTATCCGAATTATTATGAGGTTGATTCGGCAAAGGAAGATTTTTCAAATAATGGGAAAATAGGAGATTTGAAAGATCTGTCGGACCTTAAAAATATGCCTAATCTTGAGGAATTAATTATCGTAGGTGAGCAAATTCAGGACATTTCTCCGCTTGAAAACCTGGATAAGCTTGAATATGTGGATCTTCAGTGTAATCGTATAGAGGATATATCAGCCCTTTCTGATAAGGATAATCTGGTGAGGGTATCTCTAAATGACAATAAGTTAAAGAGTATAGATGCACTTGGCAGCTGCAGTGAATTAAGGTTCTTGGATCTAAACGGTGCAGGAAGCTTTGACGGAAGTCCTGTTGCCAATCTGAAAAAGCTGAATTTTCTTGATATAGTTTCTGCGGATACGGATGCTTATAATTATATAGATGGAATATCTTTTGATGAATTGAAAAGTGGACATGTTATGTTTCCATCAATTGCTTATTTAGAATTACAAAATGGGTTAACACATTATGTAGTTATTTATAAGATTACTTCTAAATATGTTAAGATAATGGATCCAGCTCGTGGTATAGTAAAATTAAAACATGAAATATTTGCGCGCGATTTTAAAGATGTTT
>JAFUEG010000209.1 GCA_017464045.1 Lachnospiraceae bacterium | reverse complement strand
GAACGTGACGGACCGTAAGACGGAAACAACTGAAAGTGGTATACCTGAGAAGACTATGCTTTATATATATTATCCGGATGATTATAAGGTTGTTGTTGAAGATGAAAGGTATCAGCTGAAACAGCCTGATTCGACATCTGCTTCCATAGAAGAAATTATGTCGGTTATGGTGCCTTATTATGAGGGAAGACTTTCTTATATTACGTATATGCTTGATTCGGATAATGTGGTGACTCTTGAGTTTGAATCGTTAAGAGATTTTGACAATGAGTATTTTCTTCTGGCTAAGGCGTGTATAATCAGAACTTTATATCAGATAGTGGATATATCTAATATTAGAATTATTATTTATTCTTCAGATGGCGAGATTATTTTGGAAGAGTTGCTTGACAGAGACTCGATATATTATTATGATGAAGATGTAGAGTAAAATTTATCCGATAGGAGAAGAAAATTGAAAAGACCCTTACTATGGGCAGTGGTATTGTTTGCACTTGGAGAGGTGATAAGCTTATACGCCGATAGTATTATTGAGATAAGCATAATGTTTATTATGCTTATTTGTGTTTGTATTTTTTTGGTATCAAAGCTAAAGGAATTTAAGATCCGGTATGCGTTGATACTTTTTTTATGTTTTTTAATCGGATTTTTAAACGTTTTGCTGAGAGATAAGGAAAAAGGCGTTGAATTATATGATAAAACCACAATTGATTGTTGCGGGATAGTATATAAGATATCTGAAAATGATGACGGGTATGATTTATATATTCATATTGAGACTGGTTTTGATGTTGTGGCTTTTGGAGTTGATGAGGAATATGGTGATAACATTTATGAATATGGAGATTTGGTCAGAATCAATAGTAAATTAAGATTGTTTTCACATAATTCAAACCCTGGCTGCTTTGATTTTAAAAATTATTACAAAGCAAAAAATGTTTTATTTAGTGTTGATAAGGACAGCCTTACCCTGATTTCAAAAAGTGATTTGTTTAAGTATAGATATATGAATTTCTTGTTTGCTGTAAAGCGTTTATCAAAGGATAAATTATATCGTATTTCTAATGAAAAAACAGCAGGTATTTATAGTGGTATTTTACTTGGTGATAGAAATTCTGTCGATGAGATAACGAAGCTTGATTATCAAAATAACGGTATAGCACATATTCTTGCCATATCGGGACTTCACATATCTTTGATATTTGGCTTGCTTTATAAGATGTTAAGGAAACTTAGAGTAAACAGATTGGTTGCAGGAGGTTTGGGATTTTTGTTTCTGTTTTCTTATACTTTGATGACTGGCTTTGGTATGTCGACACTTAGAGCATTATGCATGATAGTTCTTTCACTTATAGCCATGTATACCGGTGAAACCTATGATATGCCTGTGGCTCTTTCTGCGTCTGTTCTGGTTATTCTTTTATACAATCCTTTTAAGATTTTTGACAGTTCGGTTTTGCTTAGTGTAACTGCGATTGCCGGTGTATGTACGGGACGGTATATCCTTAAACATCTCAAATATTTTTATTATATAAACACATGGAAAAAGAGGCTTTTTGCGTCGGTTATTATGTCATTTTCGGTTAATCTGATTATGTTTCCGGTGGTTATATACATTTATCATGAGGTGACTCCTTACAGTATAATTTTAAATCTACTGGTTATACCGCTTATGACAGTAGTTTTTGTGGCAGGAATTTTTGGTGTTATAACAGCTTATTTTTCTATTAGTGCGGCTTCATTTGTTATAAAACCTGGAGAGTGGGTTCTTAAGCTTTATGATGTCTTATGCAGTGCATTTTACAGACTTCCGTTTGGCAGGATTAATATCGGCAGGATATTTATTTATCAGATAGTTATATATTATGTGATGCTGGTTTTGCTGCTTGCACTTTTGAACAGACGGCTGATGGAGGATGTGAGAGCACGAATCTACAAAAAATTTCATATGTGGTTTTCTTTTAAAAAGTGGAGGCTTTTGTGTGGAGTATATTTGTTGATTGTTTTGTTTTTTGGCTGTGGAAGTTTAAGTTATACATATATTCTTTCGCAGGGTGAGCTTGTGGCATTTATTGACGTAGGTCAGGGTGATGGAATCCTTTTGCGTTCCGAGTCGGGTGTAAATATGGTTATTGATGGCGGTTCGACTTCAGAGGATGAACTTGGCAG
Source organism: Lachnospiraceae bacterium (assembly GCA_017464045.1). Next base: position 14,260 of record JAFUEG010000209.1, on the reverse strand, counting down.
ATATGTTATGCTTCCGGTTATTAAATATTACGGCATGGTACACATTGATTATTGGTTTATATCTCATACGGACAAGGATCATATAAGCGGACTTCTTTACATTTTGAAGCTGGGTAAAAGATCAGGTATTAGGATTGACAACCTGGTTTTTTCCTATACTATGGAGGAAGAGGATGTATTTGAGGAGCTGATGACTTTAGCGGAGAAGAATGAAATTAATGTTATGTTTATGGAAACCGGAGATTATGTGACTGATGATTCTTTTGAACTTGCGTGTGTTCATCCTGACAGAGCATACGAAACTGATGATATCAATGATGCATCTCTTTGCCTTAGCTACATATCCGATGACTGTTCAGTTTTATTTACAGGTGACATGGGGGATGATGCACTTGGCTATATGCTATTAAATGAGCAGGATTATCTTCTTAATCATTATGATATCCTTAAGGTTCCTCATCATGGTTCAAGGAATTCAATTAATTTGGATTTCTATAACATGATTAACTTTGAGGCGGCAGTTATATCATGTGGAGAAAACAATTCCTATGGCCATCCGCACGAGGAGGTGTTGGAGCTTTTGAATTTGTGTGGTTGCATCGTTTATAGAACTGATCAATATGGTGCCATAATCTTTTCGTTTAATCGGGGAAAAGTGAGTGTGGAGACATATTACAAGGAGACAAGTCCGTGATTTTCGATAATAGAAGGCAAACAGGTAACAAAAACTGTAAAAGAGCAGGATTTGTTACCGGTTTAAGAAAAAACAAAGCAATAAAAGAAGACGAACTGGTAACAAAAGCAGAAAAAAAGCAAGATTTGTTACCGGTTTAAGAAAAAACAAGGCAACAAAAGAAGGAAAGCTGGTAACAAAAGCAGAAAAAAAGCAAGATTTGTTACCGGTTTAAGAAAAAACAAAGCAACAAGAGAAGGCAAGCCGGTAACAAAAGCAGAAAAAAGCAAGATTTGTTACCATAGAAGATGATAGGAGGAGCAAAATGATACAATATGAGGATATAATTAACGAGATACAGTTCTTTGAAGAAAAGAGGCAAGTAGTTTTTAATGAGTTGGAGAAACTTAAGGAAATGGTTCCGGAAAAAGCAAGGCTGCGAGCGGTAAAGAATGGTAACATATATCATTATTTTATCAGAAAAGATGGGTATAGTTCAAACGGTGAATACATAAGAAAAAAAGATAGAAAAATAGCTGCGATACTTGCTCAAATAGAGTATGATGAAAAACTATTAGTAATATTACAAAACACATTAGAAACCTATAACAAATATAAAGAGGTAATTATTGGAGATCCTTTTGAACTTGCTTTAGATAAGTTGTCTCCGGGAAAGAGAGAATTGGTTAAAATACCGTTTCTTTCTGATGATAAATATATTGTTGAATGGTTGAAACAGAAGTATGAAGGAGTAATGTTTAAGGAAAATTATCCGGAATTCTATACAAGGCAGGGTTTGAGAGTTAGGTCAAAGTCAGAGGTTATTATTGCGGATATCTTGGACGAGTTAGCTGTCCCGTTTTTTTATGAGAAACCGTTGCAACTTAAAAATGGTATTGTTCATCCGGATTTTACATTGTTGAATATAAGACAAAGACAGGAAATATATTGGGAACACTTTGGCATGATGGATGATATGGACTACAGAAATAATGCTTTTAATAAGATTAGAAATTATGAATCAAGCGGGTTTTACCAGCATGATTCGCTTATATGGACTTTTGAAACAGGAAAAAATCCACTAAATACAAAAGAAATCAGAAAGATGATATTGAAATTGAAAAAGAGCTTGGGCTACGATTAGAGAAATACCAGAGGTTTTGGAACTGTTTTTTATAGTAAGGTGATATTTTGATATAAAATCTTCCACAGTAATTGATAATATATGATACAATATATTTGAATGCAACTCTGCTACTGTCCAAGTGTTACATCCGTTGCAATAAGGAGACTAGCAATAAAAAGTTAATCGATTAATGAAAAATAATTTGAGAGGTAAGAATGAAACCATCTAATGATAGTAAAAACAAACTTCAATTGGAAAGTGTAAGCATTCGCAGCTTAAACCAAGAAGACTATTCAGTATTAAAAGATTTCCTGTATGAAGCAATCTTTATACCGGATGGGGTTATACCGCCGCCAAAAGATATTATATATAATCCCGAACTAAAGCTTTACTATGAAGACTTTGGAAAAGGAAAGGCGGATTATGGATTTGTTGCCTGTGTAGATGAGAAAATAATAGGTGCAGTCTGGGTTAGGATAATGAATGATTATGGGCACATAGATGATGATACACCATCATTTGCAATATCACTATATAAGGAATATCGCGGGATGGGGATAGGGACAGCGTTGATGGACAGGATGCTCAGACATTTGAAAAATGAAGGATATAAGAAAGTGTCTCTTGCTGTTCAAAAAGCTAATTATGCAGTGAGAATGTATGAGAAACTTGGATTTAAAACAGTAGATGAAAATGAAGAAGAATTTATTATGGTATGTGAATTAAATGAGATGTGATATAATAAAAAATATATTTGTTAGAAAAAAATTATCATATAAAACAGAAAAAGGATTAATATATGCAGATATGGAAAGCACATTTTAAAGATCAATACCACGACACTGTAATAGATATTGTTAATTCAGAGGAAGAATATAAAAATAATCCTCTTTCGTTTACTCTTGATGGAGTAAAATTCGAAGGAACAGGCATCGGAGATTTCCAACTTGCTGATGACACAAAGTATAATGAGGCTAAGGAGAAATTTAATATTTTAAAGGTCGGAGGATATAGTATAGGAGATAAAAAAATTCCGTATTGGTATTGGGTTGCAAAGATATTCTCTTTATGTTGAAATACCGGTTAAAGTCTTTCGTATTCTTGACAAATGTGAAAGCCAAGGGTTTATTAATATATCTTTTGAATATAATGAACATGATATGAATAAAAAACAAGCAATAATGTACTGTGATGATACACGGGTTTATCGGGATGGTGTTGATTACTGATGTGACAAGACTTACACCTAGTAACACATGCGTGACATTCACGTCCGTGTCACATCTTTGACAAAAAGGAGCAGCTATGGCAGCAAAAAAAGAAAGAGAAGTTAATAACGGAATGCAGATAATTAACTCACATATAGAGAGTGGGAACTTTAGTAATCTGTACCTTTTAACGGGTGAGGAAAAATATCTGATTCTTCAATACAGGGATAAGCTTGTGGAAGCTCTCATAGATAAGACGGATACTATGAATTATTCTCTTTTTCGAGATGAGAGCATATCTGAGGATGAGATTATATCCATTGCGCAGACTATGCCTTTTTTTGCTGAAAGAAGAGTTATTGTTATTGAGGAAAGCGGCTACTTTGCAAAGAAAACAGATGATGCTTTTGTTGATGCTTTGAATGATATTCCTGAAACTACCGTAATAATATTTGTTGAAAGTAAGACGGACGGAAAGCTTAAGCTCTATAATTTGTTTTCCAAAAACGGAATTATAGCCCGGTTTGAGGCACCTGATTCGAGAACCCTTATCAGATGGATACAGGGGCTTTTCAGGGAGGATGATATATCGATCGAGGAAGGTGCGATATTGCGACTTCTTGAAAATACCGGCAGCAATATGAACCGAATATATACCGAGGTTGAAAAGCTTAAGGCGTATGGAATTGAAACTAAAAAAAAAACTCTGGCGGATGTTGATGCGTTAAGTGCGGATGTTGTAGAAGATAAAATATTTGAAATGATTGATGAAATATCAAAGAAAAATAAAACACGTGTGCTTAAGCTGTATGATGATTTAAAATATCTAAAAACAGATGCCATGAGTATACTTGCACTTACAACAAATCAATATAACAGACTGCTTATTACCTCGGAGTCTATGGGAGACGGAAATGATGTGAGAAAGGTTTCGGCAGCATTAAAGCTTCCTGAATGGCTTGCAAAAAAATATATCGGCTTATGCAGAAACTATAATACAAAAATGCTGGTTGAAAAAGTAAATATGTGCATAGACACAGACAACAGCATCAAAAGAGGACGTATGAAAAAAGACCTTGCTGTCGAGATGCTGATACTTAACCTGATTAAATAAGTATATGTCAGCAAGAAAGACCTTTAGATTTGAGTGCTAAGCATATCGTGAGCGACAGCGAGATATGCGAGTACTTAAATCTAAAGGTCTTTCTTACTGACAACAAAAAAAGCGAGCCAATCGGCTCGCTATTTTTATTAAAGACGGTTAACTGCAAGAGTTAAACGGGATACTTTTCTAGCTGCATTGTTCTTGTGGTAAATTCCCTTTGAAGCTGCTTTGTTGATTTCTGAGATTGCAACCTTAAGTGCATCCTCAGCTGCTGCCTTATCCTTTGCTTCGATAGCTGCATCAACCTTCTTAATCATTGTCTTAACCTTAGACTTGATAGCTTTATTTCTCATAGTCTTGGTCTCGATTACCTTAATTCTCTTCTTTGCAGATTTGATATTAGCCAAATCAGACACCTCCATATTTTAAAATTAATTTACAGTATGTATAATAATTTCAATTAGGTCAAGACACGAACAATGTACCCACACCACCAGATACATCGGACCAATCGAAAATATCTTACGCTACTAAACACGCAACAAATAAAATATCAAAAAAATGTGCGTATGTCAAGTAAAATAATAATATTTTTTTATTTGTTATTTAAAATAAGCTTGTCGTAATCATCGATAGGCATTGGCTTTGCAAATAAGAAACCCTGACCGATTTCACAGTTGATTGAACGGAGCATATCAAGCTGTTCGTCGGTTTCGATACCTTCACTTACAATTTTTATGTCCATGGCGTGTGCCATGTCGATAATTCCCTGAAGGATTTTTACCGCACGCTCATCATTTGCGGCAGAACGGGATAAAAAGTCATGGTCGAGCTTTATTATATCGACAGGCAAATCCTTAAGAAGTGTAAGTGATGAGTAGCCTGAGCCGAAGTCATCCATATTGATTAAAAAGTCCATGTCCTTAAGCTGTTTTAGAACATTTATCATCTGTTCGTAGTGCTCGGCAAATACACTTTCTGTTATCTCAAATTCAATGTAGTGGTGAGGGATGAAATACTTATCAACCGTATTTTGTATACGGGTAAGTAAATCCGCATGGGAAACCGTAGCCCTTGAAAGATTTACAGAAAACGGAAGTGCTTCAACGTCCTCATCAAGATATTTTCTGATGGACTTGCAGGCCTCTTCAAGCATAAAGAAGTCTATATTATATATAAATCCGTTTTTCTCAAAGGTAGGTATAAAGCTTCCCGGCTCTAAGAAACCTCGGGTAGGAGAAAGCCATCTTACCAAAAGCTCACTGCCGATTAACTTCTTGGTGCTTATGTCATATTTTGGCTGCGCATACGCACAGAACTCACCGTTTTCCAAAGCGTCATACATGCTGTTTTCAATCTGGGCAGCGTTAAGGATTTTCTTGTGATATTCATCATCATAATATGCGAAGCTTATGCCTGTTTTTTCATCGATGGATTTTTCGGTCATGATTGCCCTGTCAACCAGGTGCATTATGTCATACGAACGCATACTGTCATCGATTATAAGTATACCGGTTATGAAATCAACCGAAAATTTATCCTGTATCAGCTTGCAGGCGTCATGAACTTCATTTTTTATCGACTCAAACGAACGCATAAAGCTTGCATTGTCCGGATAGTGCATAAGAGCCTATAAATGTATCGTTTATGACTCTGGAAAATGCTTCGCCTTCATCGATATATTTGTTAAATATATCAGCGACGGTTTTTAATGTTGTATCACCGACGGTGTAGCCATATGCTTCGTTTATATACTTAAAGCTTTTTATGTTAAAGTAAGCAAGTACATAGTTTTCACCTTTGTTTTCATCAAGAATTTTTTGTGCATTAAGCTTGAATTTTTCAAAATTGCCGTATCCTGTAACCATGTCCTTGTATGATGCTTCGGCAATCTTCTTTTCGATGTTAATATTTTGTTCGAGTTCAAGCTTAAGCTTTTCGGCTTTGGTCTGTTTGTGCGATGCCATAGACATGAGGTATGTGTTTTTTCCTATGCTCCAATTGATAGGGATAAAGCTTGCATCTAAGTGTTCATCAAAGTTTTTATTGTATCTTGAAACAGTTACAGGTCTGTCGCTTGCTTTATGCATAGGACAATCCTCGCACGGAGAATTTTTCTGGGAAATGCACATATAGCATTTGGAACCGACAGAAATTTCAGGATAGTAGTCCTTGCTTATGTCATTGGAGTAAACTACTTCGTAAGTGCCCCGGTCTATTATTATCATAGGATTTTGAATTATATCAAAAGCCTGTGCCGTATCATCCCGCAAAAAATCAAGTGCTCTCTGGTTTTGCTTGGTACATATGGCCTCTGCAAAAAGCTTAAATAAAAGTTTAAAAGATGAAAGGGTGTCAGCAGTCCAGTTTATATTTAAATCCATTGAATAAAAGCATATAAATCCTATTACCTTTCCTGTTAGCATTATTTCGGATTGAACCATTTTTTTGATTCCCTCAAGTGAAGGATTCATAGTGGAATTGTTAAGCTTAAGCAGTGAGGTGTCAGATAAGTAAGCGATACCGTCATTGCCCATAGAATTTATTTCTTCAAATACTGTTGCAGGAGTATGCTGTTTTTTAGTTATATCATTTTTAATTCCTTCAGCACACCATTGATGTGTGCAGTTGACAAAATTTTTATTAAAACCATATTCGTAAATACTGATTTTATCTATAGGATATGAAGCACCGACGAGCTTTAACGCGCGCTCTATACATGTATAGGTATTGGTGCCTGTAAAAAGAGTTGACATTATTTCATTTATAGTGCTGTTTCCGTTAGAAGACTCACGGGTGTTTTTGTACTGTGCACGCTCCATGTCATCCTCATACAGGAAGAAACCGTTTTTGCCGTTTCGCTTAACCTGATAAAGAGCAGTGTCTGCATTTTCCATAAGGACGTTCATAGGAAGCTGCTCGTTTGTTGCAGCTATACCGATACTAAGTGTAACTTTTGGAGTATCCGAGCTTCCGGGATAGCGCTTCCTTATGCTTTCGCATATATAAGCTGCTTTTTCCAATGCAAGAGTCATATCAAGAACGTTGGTTAAGAAAAGACAAAATTCATCTCCTCCAAGACGTCCTCCATAGCCATAATCACCTGCATACTTTTTGATTGATTCGGCTATTGCGATGATAACATCATCGCCCATAAGATGACCGAAAGAGTCGTTAATATTTTTAAAATCATCGATATCGATTATCATAAATACATCAAATGTATTTCCATCCAATTCCCTTAAGCTTGATTTGATTTTATTTTCAGTTGTAACTTTGTTTAAAAGTCCTGTCATCTGGTCTGTTTCTGACTTTTCGATAAGCTTTTGCTGCTCGACCTTTTGGGCGTGGATGTTACGTAAAAGACCTATGGCTCTTACGGGATTTTCCTTTTCATCATAGATAGTTGAAAAAGAAGAAAAATACCATTGGTATCCGCCGTTTTTCGTGTTTAACTTGAACTCTGAGGCATGATATTCTGTTCCTGTTCTTGCAAGGTAAAATAGTTCCTCTATGGTCTCTTTGCTATCAGCAGAAGCAAGACCGGTTTTAATCATATTGACAGAAGGATTTTCCATGACGGAATGCCCTTCGAAAATGTTTTCAAATTTATCCGCAAATTTAATTGTATCCGTGGCTATGTCATATTCATATGGGAGTTCTTCGGATATATCGGAGATAATCATATATTTTTGTTCCTCTAAGGCAGCTTTCATTTCTGCTTCTTTAAGATTGGTAATATCCGACATAACTATATTTACAACCGGAAAGTCCTCAGCGGTTTCACCGGCATTTGCAAATACTGCATTGACCCATTTGATTGAACTATTGGCACATTTGATTCTGAAATTAACTATCTGTGATTTGCCTTCTTCCTTAAGATCGGCTAAGGCGTCTATTACGGTGGCAAGATCTTCACTGAAAATAAGCGTAAGCATACTTCTTCCAAATTCTTCTTCATAGGAAGCTTTTGTGTAACCACACATGCTGTAAAAATATTTATTTGCCCAAATAAGACTCAGATTGTTATCAAGAAGGTGCTTACTTAAACCACTCGGAACGGTATTTGCAAAAATCTCAAGATCAGTTTTAGCTTTAGCTGTTTCGTTGGCGGCAGTTTCAAGATGGGTGATGTCTGTGAATACGCACTGAAGTACATCTCTTCCGTCATTTAGGGAATATGCCTGTCCATTACATAAAACAGTGAGTATATCACCGGTTTTGGTAACTATTCTTTTTTGAAATGAAATGAGGTTGGATATACTAAGCTGGTAATTGATTGAAGTTATTGTTTCAGTAAAATCGTCAACATAAAGAAGCTTATCGAGCGTACAGATTTTGCCGGCCAATTCTCTCGGAGAGTAGCCGGTCATAACACATAGACCCTGATCAAAATCAAGTATGTTATATGGTGCAGCCGTATCAAGTACGAAAGTTGCTACCACATTTTCAGTTGGCTTTGTATTTGCTGCCATAATTTCACCACCCATAACAAAATATGTAAAAATTATAACATGCATAAAGGCATTATGGCAAGAAAATTACATTCTAAAAAATAAAGGAAAAACGTGCTTTAAAAAGCCAAAGATTTCTTTACAGATAAGGTTAAAAATGGTACAATGGAAAAAGTAATTGTCCTTAAGGGATAGATAGCATTTGGTTAGGGACAAATGATTTTTTTACATTATTTACAAGAAGATGATAGTTATGGAAAGATACAGAAAGATTTCATATTTGGCAACCATATGTGTTGCACTATTTATCATAAGTTTTGCATTCTGTATCCTTTGCATGAACAAGACCGTTTATGAAAGATGCTTTGAAAGCTTTGCAGCCGGCAATGATGTTGGTGATGAAGAAAAAAATCAGACAGTAATTGCAGAGACTGCAACCGGTACCGATGCAGTATATGAAATCAGGCTTGAGGATTTTGAGAAAAAAGCTAATTTTGAAAAGCTCTCAGATGATTTCAAAGCATTTTTTAAAGGAAAGTATGAGCTTGTCGGATATGAATTAGATGAGCACAATGTGGATAGATTAAATCATATAAAATGGTTTTACAGACTTGCATGGCTTGTGTCTATTGCAACACTTGCAGGTATGGTTCATTCTTTTTGGATTTTGTCAAAGAGAAGGATGTTTATGCCATTTATATACGGTGGAGTATTAGCAGCTTTTTTTACATCTGTCAATGCATTTGTATTCGTAAAATCTGACAGGGAATTTTTCTCGGCAGCAAGGGATATGGTTTTCAGACAAAACTACAGATATTTCAGTGATAAGGATATACTGCTTCAGATTTTGCCGCCGTCTTACGCAAGGTGGATGGCGATAGCATATCTTCTGTTTGTGGCAGTACTTATAATATTAATGATATTAATAAGATGGTTTATATTATTCTGCGGAAGACCGCATAAATTTTAAATACGGAGGTTATTTGGATGAACGAGAGACTTGAAAACTGGGTAAACTGGGTGCTTTATGATGAACTTGCAAAGGGAGAAATAAATGCACCTAAGCATATTCTCGGAATACATGATTATGGAGAGGGACAGGTCATAACTGTCTACAGACCTCATGCAGCTTCAGTGTTTGTGACATCAACTACAGGCAAGAACCCTGTGGAAATGGTAAAGCTTGCCGAGGGACTTTACGGAGCATATTTCCCTAAGAAAAAATATAAGGGCAATAAGTATCGTATCCAGACAAATTATCAGGATGGTACGACAGTTACAACTGCAGATGCATATGCATTTGATGGACTTATAACTGACTTTGATACTTATCTTTTCAATGAAGGTAAGAATTACGATATCTATGAGAAACTTGGCGCGCATCCTATGAAGATAGACGGAGTAGACGGAACATATTTTGCAGTATGGGCACCGAATGCAAGACGTGTAAGCGTTGTCGGTGACTTCAATATGTGGGATGGTAATTTAAATCCTATGCAGCTTCACTCTACATCCGGCATACATGAGCTTTTTATACCTGATGTTAAGGAGGGCGCAGTATACAAGTTCCAGATACTTACAAGAGATAGTGAGATTTTATACAAGGCTGATCCGTATGGAAATTACAATCAGGTAAGACCGGACAATGCAAATATCGTAGCAAATCTTAATAAATATAAATGGACCGACACTAAGTGGATGGATGAAAGAAATAAGTTTACAAGGGTGGACAGGATGAAGAGTCCTATGTCTATCTATGAGGTTCATCTTGGATCATGGAAGAAAAAGATTGAGGATTCGGATTTTGGATTTTATAACTATCGCGAGCTTGCCAAAATGCTCGGTGATTATGTTGAAGAGATGGGTTATACACACGTAGAACTTATGGGTATAGCTGAGTATCCTTTTGATGGTTCATGGGGATATCAGGTAACAAATTACTATGCACCTACTTCAAGATATGGTGCGCCTGATGACTTTATGTACTTTGTAGATTATATGCACAGCAAAGGCGTTGGAGTTATCCTTGACTGGGTACCTGCTCATTTCCCAAGAGATGCGCACGGACTTGGAAGATTTGACGGTATGCCGTTATATGAGCATCCGGATTCAAGAAGAGGAGAGCATCCTGACTGGGGTACTTATATATTTGATTACGGCAGAAAAGAGGTCAGCAACTTCCTTACTGCAAATGCTTTGTTCTGGGTTGAAAAATTCCATATCGACGGACTTCGCGTGGACGCTGTAGCTTCAATGCTTTACCTTGACTATGGTAAGCAGAGCGGACAGTGGCTTCCTAATAAGGACGGCGGAAATGAGAACTATGATGCTATCGAACTTTTACAAAAAATAAACTCTGTTATGGAGGAGAGAAATCCGGGAGCATATCTTATAGCTGAGGAGTCAACTGCATGGGCAGGTGTTACTGCACCGGCTTCACTTAAAGGACTTGGATTTTTGTTTAAGTGGAATATGGGTTGGATGAATGACTTCCTTGAGTATATGAAGCTTGATCCGTACTTCAGATCATTTAACCACAACAAGCTTACATTCAGTTTGTCATATACCTATTCGGAAAACTACGTTCTTGTAATCTCACATGATGAGGTTGTACACCTTAAGTGTTCAATGATCAATAAGATGCCGGGATTTGAATTTGATAAATTTGCAAACCTTCGTGCAGCTTACGGATTTATGCTTGGACATCCGGGTAAGAAACTTTTGTTTATGGGACAGGAGTTTGCGCAGCTTCGTGAGTGGAGCGAGGCAAGAAGTCTTGACTGGTATCTCCTTGACCAACCGCTTCACAGCAAGATGAAGGATTTTGTTGCAGCGCTCAATCACATGTACACTAAGTATGATGCACTTTACTACAACGATAATGAGGTTATGGGATTTGAATGGATTAAGGTTGACAGCGCAGAAGAGGGTGTAGTTGCATTTGTACGTCGTGGAAAAACATCAAAGGATCAGCTTATGTTTATATGTAACTTTGTTCCTGTTGAGAGAAATAATTATATGGTAGGTGCACCTTGTCTTACAAAGTACGAGGAAATCCTTAACTCTGATGATGAAAAGTTTGGAGGACGCGGAAATGTAAACGGAACCGTTACAGCGCTTCCACAGCCTTGTGACAGAATGAAGAATTCAATCTGCGTAAATGTACCGCCACTTTCAGTGATGGTATTCAGATACGATTACACAGAAAAAAAATAAATTAAAAATGTGTCAATGGGGACGGTTCTTGTTGACACATTTTATAATCTCAGACTGCATATAAAATGTACTCACATGGCACGTTGACACTTAACGCCATGCTAAGCACATTTTATATGCAGTCTGAGATGTTTAGATGAACGAAGTGTGTGTCAACAAAAACCGTCCCTATTGACACATATGTAGGATTTTGTATGAAGACTTTTAAAAAGATTGTTAAGATATTTGCTATTGTTATTGGTGTGATTGTGCTTGCGGTGATTCTTTTCACTGTGGGTATAAATGCTTATGTGAGATTAAGTACGAAAAACAGAATAATTGATGCGGATGATGCTGCGGAGCTTGAGGATGTGGATTGTATTATTGTGCTTGGTGCTTCGGTTAAGCACGGCGATACACCAAGCCTTATGCGTAGCGACAGACTTGACAGGGCAATTGAGCTATATAAGGCGGGTGTGGCTCCTAAGATTATTATGAGCGGCGACCACGGCAGCAAGTATTATAATGAGGTTCAGGTCATGAAGGATTATGCTATCAAGGCAGGTGTTCCTTCAGAGGATATATTTATGGATCATGCAGGATTTTCCACGTATGATACCATGTACAGAGCTAAGGATATATTTGGTGCAAAAAAGGTTGTTATCGTGACGCAGAGATATCATCTGTACCGTTCGATATATGTTGCAAAGAGTCTTGGTATGGATGCTTATGGTGTGGCAGCAGAGGATGTCAGATACCACGGACAGACCAAGAGGGATGTAAGAGAGATAATTGCGGTCAATAAGGATTTTATCTGGTCAATCTTTAAATTCAAACCCACATTTCTAGGTGATAAGATTCCGCTTAATCAAAGCGGTGATGTGACCAATGATCAGGGTGGGGATATTATTAAAGATAGCAATAAGTAAAGATATACACGGTGATTGTTGACGGATGACCCGGAAAATATATTATTAAAATTTAAGGATAAAAACAGCACAGGCTGCTGATTTATATACAAGATAGAATATGGAGGTTTTTTTGATGGAAATGTTATCACTTGCAAATGAGTTAAAGGAGAATGCATACCCGGGAAGAGGCATCGTTATCGGTGTTTCCGAGGATGGTAAAAAGGCTGTGACTGCATACTTCATAATGGGAAGAAGCTCAAACAGCAGAAACAGAATCTTTGTGGAAGAGGGAGAAGGTATCCGTACCGAAGCCTTTGATCCTTCCAAGCTTGAGGATTCAAGCCTTATAATATACGCACCTGTAAGAGTGCTTGGCAATAAGACCATAGTTACAAACGGCGACCAGACAGATACAATCTATGAAGGCATGGACAAGCAGAGCACCTTTGAACAGTCTCTTAGATGTCGTGAGTTTGAGCCGGACGGTCCTAATTACACACCTAGAATTTCCGGAATCATGCATGTTGAAGGCGGAACATTTAACTATGCCATGTCGATATTAAAGAGCAATAACGGTAATCCGGATGCCTGCAACAGATACACCTTTGCATATCAAAATCCTGTAGCGGGTGAGGGACATTTCATACATACATATATGCATGACGGCAATCCTCTTCCAAGCTTTGAGGGCGAGCCAAAGTGGGTTAAGATATCAGGTGACATCGACACATTTACAGATGAAGTATGGAGTAACTTGAATGAAGATAATAAAGTATCTTTATTCGTGCGATTTATCGATATCGCAACCGGCAAATATGAAACAAGAATAGTAAATAAGAACCAGTAAGAAAAACATTAATTTAACCCGAATTGATAATAAGTATTCTGACTGACTGTATATAAAATGTACTAAGCATGGCGTGAGCGTAAGTGAGCCATGCGAGTACATTTTATATAGAGTCAGTCAGAAAATGAAATTAGGAGGAAAGATATGAGAGAAATCGAATTAAAGTACGGATGTAATCCGAATCAGAAACCATCAAGAATATATATGGAGGACAAAAGTGAGCTCCCTGTTACAGTTTTAAACGGTAAGCCTGGATATATCAATTTTCTTGATGCATTTAACGGCTGGCAGCTGGTTAAGGAATTAAAGGCTGCAACAAACCTTCCTGCAGCAACTTCATTTAAGCATGTATCACCTGCAGGTGCGGCAGTTGGACTTCCGCTTTCGGATACACTTGCCAAGATTTACTGGGTAGATGATTTGGGTGAGTTATCACCGCTTGCATGTGCATATGCAAGAGCAAGAGGTGCAGACAGAATGTCTTCCTTCGGTGACTTTATCGCACTTTCGGATGTGTGTGATGTAGATACTGCAAAGCTTATCAAAAGAGAGGTTTCAGACGGTGTAATTGCTCCGGGCTATACCGATGAAGCGCTTGAAATATTAAAGGCAAAGAAGAAGCGTAACTACAATGTTATTCAGATAGATGAGTCTTATGTACCTGCTGAGCTTGAGAAAAAGCAGGTTTACGGAATTACCTTTGAACAGGGAAGAAATGAACTCGATGTAAACGGCGATTTG
>JAFUEG010000208.1 GCA_017464045.1 Lachnospiraceae bacterium | reverse complement strand
TCACTACCCTGTCGGACAAAATTATCAGGTTAAAAGCCTCGAAAACATTCAACTATCGGACAATTTTCGAACCTATTTTCGGTACTCATCCGAGTTTTCAGGTACTATAAGCTTCTTTACAACCGCACTTGCTACAAGTGTTATGGCATTTTTATAGCCGGTTTTCTTAAGCATACTGCTTATCAGATACTTTACTGTATTAATCTTTAAATCAAGCCTTTTGGCTATATCAGCATAAGAGCATCCGTTTGATAGCTGCTCTATAACTGCTATATCCATATCTGTAAATTCAGAGCTTAGACAATTACCTACTACCGTATTGTACCTGATATCGTACTTTTTAAGCTTTTTGCTCTCATCATCCGTAAGTTCTCCGTAACGACTTTCGTTATATACCTCTTTTATTATCTTGGATATCTCTCTGGTATCCTTATTTCTATTCCAAAAAAACATATTTTCCGTATCTATGTAGCTTCTTGACATAGGATATATAGGATAATCCGACATGATAATTACTCGTATTTTTGTTTCATTTTTGATTTCACCGGCGAGTCCTATGCTTGAGAGTCCATATCTCATATAAGCATTTATAAGGAGAACATCCGCTTCCTCGTCCTTGCATGCGTCCTTTACCTCGCTTAAATCTCCTAAAGCCTTCACAATGCTGATGCTATCATCAGATGCGAGCTTGTCACGAAGCCACTCTCTTATTATTCTTGACTCATCAGCAATGATTACTTTTATTTCATTCATAGCAATCACACATCCTTTCTCAAAAATCCATCATACATTTTATCCAAAAGTTGTTTTTTTGTGTTCAGGATAAATTCATTTTTTCTTCTCGGAAGTGTTGAATTGCTCATTTTTCTTTGCTAAAATGTCCTTACGTCCGACAAATGACAAATTTGGTAATAAGCGGTCGAATATTTATTTTGCGGGAGTTTTTATGTCTTTTACCAATATCAACTACAATGAAAACCACTACAAATTAATATGGACAAGCGGTGAGCTTGAAGGTTTATATATTGATTTTAAGTATCAGGAAATCGGATACAGAGAAAATGAACCTGAACGAATAGAATTTAGAAAGCTCCAGATAATAAAATATCTCCTTGAGCACTCCACAGAATACATCACCGGAACACAGATTAATCTCACTGAAGAGCTTAACTCGATTGACCTGCCAAAAAGCATTTCATCTATCAAAGCCAGTATATTAAAGGCTTTAAATCCTGTATTTGATAAAGATAAGGCTTCTGATTTATATAATCTGATTATTGACAAACATAGGATAAATGGACAGATGGGCTATAAGCTCCTTACTTCTAATGCAGTTTTATCCAATGTTGACGAAGCAGAAAATTACCGGATTGTTGCAAGTATCGATACTTATGCTGATAAATCTGACAATTCTTATGCAGAAGTATCATTTTCTTATTTCCAAAAAAATTGGTTTGTACTCTTTATAATAGGATATATCATACTTATGATATTGTTTATCCTTAAGGCAAATGATATAAGTTTCGGACTGCTTTTTAAACACTTAGTAAATCTTCCGCTTAAAACAAGCTTTTTGATATGCATATTTGGCGGCCTGCTTCCGGTTCTGGCAGGACTTATAATCGATACACCATATGCAATTATATCAAAACATATAAAAACAGGTAAAAAAGCTGATATTTCTGAATATTATCATATAGTAACGCACGAAGAAGAACGATTTGATTTATCTAAGCAGCACGTTTCATTTTTTGCAATCTGCAACCTTACAGGCGCTATCACTACTGCTACTGTGATACTTTTTGTTAAAAGAATACCGAATTTTGATACATATATATCAAAAAGCAGTATGAATACGCCTCTTTTTATTATAACCTTTGCAGCTATATTTGTTGCTCTTTACAATAACTATATGCTTCAAACCAAGTATGTACCAATCAGAAACAATCACAATTACATACTAACCAGAGCTCACGCATTTTTCAATTTCTTCTGGCTTACCTTTTCTATATCCGTAAGCTGTGGACTTTTGTTTGCATTTTTACTTTTCAGAATCAGCAGCTCATACGCTACTCCTGACTCTTTGGATTCATCATTTTTGATAATGATTCTTGCAGCTTACTCATATCTTTGGTTTTCTGCGGATTCGCCTTTAGCTGGAGATATAGACTCTATAAGCAAGGATAATTTTATATCAGGCACTCCTGTGCTTGCATTTTTTTCAATACTATATACAATCCTATGCTTTGACATGTCAATGACCTGCATACTGTCATTTATAATAAATGTGCTGGTACTTATAGTTTGGTACATAGTAATGAAAAAATGCAAAAGTATAGGTGTTATAAGATTTATAACATCCTTTTTCTCTGTTGTAGCCGTTTTTGTTATTCTTATGTTGGTTTTAAATTTATAAGGTTATATTATACCTTGCGTTACAAATATCTCCAAACAAACTGCATGCTTACAATAATCAGAATAATCAGTTTTTCTGAAATTTTAGTTGCTTATTCCAACCATATCATTTAAACTATACACATCTTAAGAAAGAACGAGGAATTATTTATGAGTGAAAACATAAACGAAAATGAAGAATTTGACGAGCCAACCGTATCCATGACTCTTGAAGACGGTACCGAGCTCGAATGTGACGTAATTGCCATCTTTCCTGTAAACGGACGTGACTATATCGCACTTTTACCAAATAAGCCTGTCGCAGGTTACGATGAAAATGAAGTATTTCTTTATCGCTACGCTGAGCTTGAAGGTGATGATATCGACCTTTCCCAGATAGAAACCGAAGAAGAATACGAAGCTGTCGCAGATGCCTTTGATGAGCTTCTCGACGAGGAAGAATTCAACAATTTTGAAGAATAAAAAACGACTAAGGAAGGCTCCGGTTGATATACTTTAAGGTACACGCATGGCACGCTGACGCTTAACGCCATGCTTAGCACCTAAAGTATATCAACCAGAGCCTTTTCCACTGTCATATATTATTCAACTGAATCAATCAGAGCCTTTTCCACTGTCATATTTTATTCTACTGAAATATGAGCCATATCCGTATAAAGCTTCTTATCGCCCCATACAACTCCGACTACGGTAACTGTAGCTCCGTCTTCGCCGATTGTTGAACCGTCGCCGTCAACTATCTCAATTGTTACAGTCTTTTCAAGTCTGCCTGTTTCATTTTTAACCTTAACTTCTCTCCATGTGCTTATAGTACCTAATTCACCTGTAAGCTTGACAATCATTCCCTTATATTCGTCTTTATCATACTTTGACTTGAAATCATTAAATGTATCATAATCCCAAGCTCCGTCAACTACCTCTATATCCGGTGTCTGATCAAGATTTACTCCGGAAAGATCCTTTTTGTCATCAGGCTGCTCATAAGGGCTGCCGGAGTTTTTAGCATCCTCTTTAGCCTGAGCTTCGGCTGCCTCAGCGGCTGCCTCGGCATCTGCCTCGGCCTGCTTTGCATTTTCCATTTCATCTACAGAGGTTATAAGGAATGTACTTTCATAGCCTATGGTTTCAGTATAATCATCATTGTACTTTGGATATAAGCCAAATGCCGTAACCTTACCATCCTCTGTTATTTCAAATTCAAGCGGCCATACTCCCTTTGTGACATCCTTGTATTCTCCGCCTTCATCTTCAACTCCGAGAGCCTGTGTTATATCAACCGCATCAGGTCCTGCATCCTCCGGATTATCATATATGAGCCAGCATACATTTGAAGCCTTTATCTCCCATGTACCTGTCATTTCTTCACTGACATCACCATTACTCTCAATAATCTGCTCAACAAAGGTATGATCATCATTTAAAGTAATATACTGGGAATCGGTTGAAAAATCTCTATATGCCACCATTCCCGAAAATGCATCATCATACCAGCTCTGCGGCTTACAACCCCACTGTCTGTGTGCACGCATAAAGGTTGTACCTGTCACAAAATCATAACAGGTAAAATTATCCTGAAATGTTATATCAAAATCAACAGTTCCTCTTCCGTCATTTAAATCCATAGGCTCATCAATCGTAACATGCCCATCCTTTTCATTTAAAGGTGCACCGCCAAAATCCTGATTAACATAAGTACCCTTATCATTTAATGTATCAATCTCAATATCAAGACCAATGTTGCTGAAATCATGTGAAGTCTGTCCAAACATTATAAAATAATCAGCATTTACATCTCCCTCCGGATACCAGTAGTCACTTGTATCTCCAAAAGGGTCCTCGAGGTCATTATATGAACCCGGATGAATATATGCAGGATCAACTAAAGCCTCTCCTTTTATCTCCTCTGTCGTTGCTTCGGTTGCTTCCGCAGCTTCAGTAGTTTCATTAGCTTCTGTAGCTTCAGTCTTCTTTTCAGACTTACCGCACGCTGTAAGTGAACCGACCAACATAGAAGCGATAAGCACCGATGATAAAACCTTACTTGATTTTTTCATTTTATAATACCTCCGTGACATTTTATTCGGCAAGCTCGACACCCTTGATAAGCATCTCAAGCTCTTCCATGGTTCCGTACTGCATATCAATCAGGAAATATCCGTCACCTGCATCTGTTGCTACAGTGTAAGCATTATCATATGGTATATAACCTACCCAATGGATATCTCCTATATCCCACTCCTGCTGTTCAAAGCCTGAGTCTTCGCCCATGGATCTTCTAATCTGCTCATCTGCAGATACATTTCCTGTCCAGAATGCAATTCTGCCACCGGTTTCATCATTATCAAGGACAATCTGTGAAGTGGTTTCCTTAACAATTGTATACCCTTCAGGAATTCCTACGGTTGCATTGTCCATTGCGTTTGTCTGAATGTAATTGATTACTTCTTCAGCTTCTGTTGTTTCGGCATCAGTCTCTGATGCTTCTTCTTCCACTGCCTCAGTATCTTCTGCGTCACCGTCACCCTCGCCAATCTTAAGTGAACCGAGCACCTTCTTTGTTGCTTCATCATCAAAAGCAAATCCTGCTGCCGATACTCTTATATACTTACCGTTAACTGTTGCGTAAAGCTCGAAACCATATCCACCCCAGCCATCACTGTACTGAAAACCTGTCCAGTCGATATCACCGAAAGTACCACTTACATCAGTCTGCTCGTTGGTATAAGTATTCTTGTTGTAATTATACTGATTCATCATTACGTCTTCGCTGTTTTCTGCCTTGAAGTCAAAATAAGTCAACTCTGATTTTTTAACCTGAAAATATCTTGTGTCATTTTCATCGAAGACATCTCCGCCTCTAAATGTATATCCGGCAGGAACATTTACAGTATAAAAGCCCCATGTTACAGTTTCATCTTCACCTGCTGCCTCTTCCTCCGTATCCTCCTCTATATACTCGTATTCATCTTCAGCAGTGGTATCATCAGCAGAATCCTTCTTATCCTTACCACATGCTGTCATAGATAATGCAAGTACAAAAGCAAATGTACAAATAGCCATTTTTTT
>JAFUEG010000207.1 GCA_017464045.1 Lachnospiraceae bacterium | reverse complement strand
TTATAATCTTTAGAATCATAATTACCTTTTAGAGGAAGCTCAGGAATATTGATTGAATGGCATACATTTATGATGCCTGCATCAGTAAGCCATTCGATAGTACCCACATAATTTCTGTTGCGAGTGTTTTTACCTATCTTGGATATCTGGAATTTCTTATTATCCTTAGCTAAGAATATAGGAATATGTCTGTAAATATTTAAAATCTTCGCCTGATCTAAGCCTTCGGCATACTTGGTTATGTCTTCCTCATAGTCGATAAGCAGTTGTTTCTGGAGTTCTAGTGTATTGGAATAATTATTCTGCTCCACAAATGTAGCTACAACCTTAGGCATACCGCCTAATACCATATACTCCCTGAATACCTCCATAACCGCATTAAATACACTGTTTGGTAGCGGCTTACATTCTATCATATGTGAGTATAATTCTTCGATATGCTCAGGCTTATAACCCTTAGCCCACATAAATTCTTCAAAGTCGAGAGAGTACATATTATAATCTTCCTTGAAACCCACACTGTTGGACTCAATCTCCTTATAATGAATTCCCATCAGCGAGCCACTGCATATAACATCATATCTTCCATCAAGCTTATATGACTTGAGACTTGTAGCTGCATTCGGACATGCCTGTAATTCGTCGAAGAAAATTAAAGTATTTCCATCTTCAAAAACATAATCAGGATTTTTAAATGTAATATTTCTGACTATAGTATCAACCTCAAAACCATCATCAAATATATCTTTATAATTCTTCTGAAATACAAAATTAATCTCTATAATGTTTTTATAGTTTTCCTTTGCAAAATGCATGATAGAAGCGGTTTACCTATTTGTCTTGCTCCTTTTATAATAAGCGGCATTCTGTCAGGCTTATGTTTCCAGTTATTTAAAAAATCATCTATCTTTCTATCTAAAAACACACTCATTACAATTCTCCTTTGTTTTAGCTTGCTTTCAGATATTATTTCACATTTTTTCTAATAAATCAAGACAATAATTTCACATTTTCCCAGTAGTTTTGAGACGAAAGTTCACATTTTTCCGACATTTTTCGAACAATTTTTCACATTTTCCCTAATAATCACATATTAATAACTAACATGGTAATCACGGCGACAGCCATTACACTGAAGAACGAAGTCGCAAGCTTTGCAATATTTACAGACTTTCGTTTGGAGATAATCAATCCCCATACACCCAGTACGATAGCATTAATTACAAAAGATAAGATGCAGACAAAAGAAGCATCGAAGCAGAGAATAGTATAAATAATAGCAAAGAAAGCGAGCACAGGTGCTCCTGATAGAAAATTATATCTGCTTATATAATCTATAGAATCAGCCATTGGTGAATCGGCTGAAAACCAAAGATAAGAGTAAGTCGAAAGTATCAATATCAGGAATGACGAGTCAAGAGTGTTGGGGGTGGCATACGAACTGTTAATCCTAAATAACAGAAATGCAAAAAGCAAACTACAGCTTACAGTTAATGTAAGTGCAAGATAAAGTACATTTAAGACTGCATGTACTCTGGTTAATATGTAATTCTTATTATTTCTGGCAGGCTCAATCTTAGTCTGCAACATATAATTATTGTAAAAGCCCGTAAATAAACCTGCGAAAGCAATAATAAGCAAAGGTATACTCAAACTTGACTTAGAGATATATTCGATAAAATGGGGTATATCGCGTACAAATAGAATGGCTGCAACAGTAGTCATGGCACCTGTTATATTGCATACAGAGAAGAACAATATATGCTGTAATGACAGATCAAAGCGAGCTTCATCGTGCATTACTATATTGTGAATTTCGGATATATTTGCCTTATTTCCTGTTTTAATTCTGTGTATGATAAGTGCAGCAGGGGTGTCGATAAAAATTCCTGCTAAGATAGGGGCAATACCGGCGATAAGGAAAAATACAAGATTAAGTCTAAGTGGTGCTTCAATCATAGATTTATATAAAGAACCTATACTTATATCTTTTCCCTTCATAATGAATAAAAGCATAAGTATGATATAAAATACTGCAAATATTATAAACCAATTATTCTTAAAATATGATGATTGAGATTGGATTTTTTCAATTCCGTCAAACGATGCCTCAATAGCATTGGAAACATTGCCTATATCAGATTTAACCGTTTCATCGTTTATGACTGCCGTAGCAGCTTCATCACAATTAATTAATTCTGTATCATCAGTCAAAAGCCTGTATCCCATCTGTCCGTTGCTTTTCTTTCTGTCTATTATCTTATTAAAAAGCAATGCACCGTCTTCCTTATCATATTTTGGTGCTAAAGCTTTAATTACACATGTTTTAAATGACGAGATAGCTTTAGATACATCTATGGAATTTAGTTCTTCAATAAGATTAATCTGTACACCGGTTATATAATCGTCAGAATGTTCAAGTAGATATTTGATGATAAGAAGTTTCTTATATTCGATTCTCTGTGGGGGATTATCCATGTATCCGATCTCCTGATAAGTAAAATCAATAAAAAAACTTTCTAATTCTCCGGAGGTCCATATTAGCTTATAGTGATTATTTGTCCAGTTAATATCTGAAAATGTCATAGAAAATTCATCCCCGCAATCAAAATAGTATAAATATAAGCATAAGAGAATTTTAATACAGGAAATACACGTAAGTCAATATTTCGAGAAGAAAAAAAGAAGTTTTCTTGAACCTGATATTTGTACTTTTTGGTAATTTTGT
>JAFUEG010000206.1 GCA_017464045.1 Lachnospiraceae bacterium | reverse complement strand
TTGGAAAGTGTAGATTATGAGCAGATTATGAATGCTATATGTAGCTCCATATAGATAATTTGTGAGGATATCATTATGGATTGTTTATGGGATAATATAGATACTTTGTTTCTTATTAATGAGGAGAAAGTAGACGGAAAAGGTGAGGATAGTTACTGTAGTGGAATAATAGATGAGTCTGCTTTTGTTGGAGCTTTTGATGGAAGTGGTGGTATGGGCTTTAAAACATACCCTGAATTTAAAAATCATACAGGGGCATTTGTTGCTTCCAGAATAATAAGTGGTGGCTTTTATGATTGGTATATGGGACGTAATAATGTATCTGCGGTAAATCGCGATATGACAGTTCAACTTAAGAAATTTTTGGATGCAAGATATAAAAAATACACCAGTTCAATTATCTCCAACAATAGAATAAGAGGAATGCTTCTTCGTGATTTTCCCACTACAGCTGCATTTGCATATATAAGACAGTTCAAGAATGGAATATGTCTGGATGCAATTTGGGCAGGAGATTCAAGAGTATATATATTGGATAAAGATGGATTGTATCAGGTTAGTGTTGATGATGTGTCTGCTAAGGATGCTTTTAAAAATTTATCGGAAGATTGTCCTATGGACAATGTTCTTTCATCCGATGGTAGATATGAGCTTCACCATAAAACGGTCAGTATTAAGAATCCGTCATTTGTTTTTGCCGCAACAGACGGCTGCTTTGCATATATATCATCACCTATGGAATTTGAATATTTACTCCTTGATACACTGATGGAGTCTTCTAATTTCAATGAATACGAAACCAGACTTAAACAAAGTTTTCACGATGTTTCGGCAGATGATTTTACATTTGGTCTGATTAGTTTGAAGTTTGGTTCTTTTGATATTGTTAAAGCTTCATTAAAGGATAGATATAAATTATTAAAAAAAGAATATATTTCACAAATAAACAAAAATGATGATGTTGATTTTAGATACAAAAAATGGTTGATATATAAATCAAACTATGAAAAATACTTTTGATTGTTTCCGGGAGATAATAGATTGGGAGATATAATTAACAAATATGAGCTTATTGCTCCTTTTCAAAATAAGGACGCGGGTTTTTCAAGATGGACATTTGCAAAAAAAAATGGAAAGATTTTTTTTATAAAAGAGTTTTTGAATCCGATTTTTCCATTTGATGATGATCTTGATGAAAAAATTAAAAGTGATATGCTTGCAGTTTGCAATACATATGAAAATAAAACTAAAAAGCTGTATCAAGCATTAAATAATACTTCTGATGGTAACTTAGTTAGAATTCAGGATTTTTTTCGTGTTGATTCACATTATTATATTACGACTGAAAAAATAAATGACGATAAAATTGGATTAAATGAGGTTGCCAAACTAAGTTATGATGATAAGCTATTGTTATGCAGATCTATGGCACACAGTCTTATGAAACTGGAAAGGGCGCATATTGTTCATGCTGACCTTAAAGCTAATAATATTATACTTCATAGGACAAGAAATAATAAGATTATTGGTAAAATTATAGATTTTGATTGCTCTTTTTTTGAAGATGCTCCACCTGAAAATGAAGATGATTTAGGCTGCGATCAGGTATATATTTCTCCTGAGGCACTACAGTTTATATGTGGTGATGAAGTGAGTTTAACATGTAAAATGGATGTTTTTGCACTCGGCATACTATTTCATCAGTATTATACGGGTGAATTGCCGGGCTATGATACTAACGAATATGGTTTCTTGGCTGATGCGCTGCTTGATGGTGCAGATATAAGTGTTTCTCCAAGTGTTCCTAAAGAAATAGCTGTATTAATAAAAAAGATGCTTGACTGTAATCCGGAAAAAAGACCAACCATGAGCGGTGTTTATAATTATCTAGGTAAGGTTATGAAGATAGAACCCGCAGAGAAAAAAGAAAAAAAAGCAGCTGCTAAAAATTATTTTTATAAGGCGGGTTCATTGGATGATTTAGATAATAGCTCAAATGATAATAAATCTGATGATGCAAATAATACATCTTATGACACATATGATAACTCATATGGCAGTACAAATGACAATACGTCTTATGATACTTTTGATAATTCATATGGCGGTACAAGTGACAATACGTCTTATGACACATATGATAACTCATATTATGGCACATATGACAATACATCTGTAGGAACATATGATAATTCATATGATGACGCATATGACAGCTCATACGAGAGGGCATATTATAACTCGTATAACAGCATGAATGACAATTCATTTAATGACACATATGATAATTCGTATAATAACTCATATGATAATTCTAAAATGAAAAAATGTATAATATGTGGTAATATATATAACGCCAATGAACCATTTTGTGATGTTTGCGGTAGAGTAAATGAATAAAATGACATTTTTACCGGGTGATATTATATATTTTGGAGGATAAAATATGTATATAAGCAGAGTATTGAAAAAAAGAATAATAGCATTACTATTTATCATTGTATGTGGATTTTCAGGAACTAATTCTTTGGCTTTTGGTTATTTTGATAATAATATTTTAAATTATTATCTTGATATAGATGGAATGATGATGAATGGAACCAGACATGAAGGTGTTATGGGGTCAAGTTTTACAATACCTTCCGGTTTTCAGGATGTTTCTCCGGCTGTAACTGCAGCCGGTTATTCGTATGAATTCTATAATTATGATTTGCAAATGAGTATTTCTTTTAGTGAAGTTGCTATGGCCTCTTTGCCTGCCGATTTGAATTCGGATTATAATTATTATAAGAATTTTTATTCTAATGAAGGATATGAAATTGTTTATGATGTAAAATTTGATCATCAGTATGTTTTATCGGGATTTAATTATTATGATAATTCTGTATTTTATATCAATTCGGTTGTAAATAATGAAGATATATATATGTCTTTAAATGCAGGATATCCAAATGATGATTTAAAAAGTGACAGAGATGAATTGTTAAACAGAGTGGCTCAGAGCTGGACTACAGATGTTGATGTTCCTTCTGAAACATTTGAACAGATATCATTTAGTGAAATTTCTCCTCTAATAAGAGGCATATGGGGCTCATCATCAATGAATGATATACATAATACTTTTTATGCAGAATTTTCTGATGAAAAGGTTAAGTATTATAATTACATGGAGGCCGGACTTGAAGAATATGCTGAATATAAGATAACTGATGTTGAAAAAAATGATGATGAAAAAATATGCAGGATATATCTGGAAAATGGTATATATTATGAGGCAGATGAGTATGATGGTAAATCAAAGATAGAAACTTTTATATGCTGTTGGGTAAAAGATGGAGAAGTACAGTATTCATACAGCGATAGCATTTATAAGCTTGAAGATGACCTTGAATTTCCGGGACTCGAAGAAGAAAAAATAAATATTAATACAGATATATTATTAAGAAGCGGTACATATAATTTGGACTTTTCTGATGATATGTTTAATTCGGTTAATACATTATATAATTATGATATTGCAAAGTTTGCTGTGATTTTGAGTGAAGCGGCATATGATGATTCATTTGAAAAAAAAGAAGGTAAATATATATATGCAGCATATAAAACTTTAGGTTTTTCAGAAAACGATATATGCTTATACAATTATACTAACAGTTCATATAATAATTCTAATTTAACATTTATAAATTCAGATTTGGCTTTTTCAATAGCAAGCAGAAAGCTTGGAGATAAGACGCTGCTTGTGGTGGACTTCAGAAACTCGGAAACATTAGAAAAATGGAGCGAGGATTTATTTCTTGGCAGTGATGATAAATTGTTTCTAAAT
>JAFUEG010000205.1 GCA_017464045.1 Lachnospiraceae bacterium | reverse complement strand
TCTCACTTACCATCCATAGCAAGGAGACCGGAAGAACCGGTTTGGAAGGCTTTATGGTTTATGTGGTTCCTGATGTATCGGGAATGGGAGTTAAGGATTTCTTCGTGGTAATCATGGATGCCATGGGACAGCTTTTCTACAGTATAAGTGTTGCTATGGGTATCATGGTTGCATACGGTTCCTACTTTAAGGATGACCATAATCTGGTTAAGTCAGTTAACCAGATAGAGATATTTGATACACTTGTTGCATTTTTAGCAGGTATTATGATAATTCCTGCCGTATATGTATTTATGGGTAAGGAAGGCATGACAGGCGGTCCCGGACTTATGTTTGTTGCCATACCTAAAGTATTTGCCGAGATGGGTAAGATTGGAAATGTACTTGGAGCAGTATTTTTCCTTATGGTTCTTTTTGCGGCACTTACAAGCTCCATATCAGTCCTTGAAGCGGTAGTTTCAAGTCTTATGGATCAGTTCAAGGTAAGCAGACGTAAGGCCACGATTTTGGAGGGCGTTATAGCACTTGTTTTGGGCGTAATTATTTGTCTTGGCTACAATAAGCTTTACTTTGACATTAAGCTTCCTAACGGATCAAATGCACAGCTTCTTGATATATTTGATTACATAAGTAACAACATACTTATGCCAATCGTTGCAATCGGAACCTGTATACTTATCGGTTGGATAGTAAAGCCAAAGACGGTTATAGATGAAGCTACCAAGAATGGTGAGAAGTTCGGACGTAAGAAATTATACATCGCCATGATAAAGGTTGTGGCACCAATCCTCCTGTTTATATTGTTATTGGGAGCATTCGGAGTATTTTCATAAAAGAATAAGTATGATAGGGGCGTGAGCTTTTTCACATAAAAAGGTTGCAGTACATTAGATAAAAGCAGGTCTATATGTTAGCATTTAGTCCGATTTGCGTAAAATCAAAAGCGATAATTCGCAATAGGTGCGTTAAAAAAATCGAACTGTTTGAGCGTAGCGAGTTTTCGATTTTTAGCACCTGTAAAGAATTTGAGCGCTTTGATTTAGCAAATTGATGACTAGCTAACATATAGACCTGCTTTTGTCTGATGTACTATAACAGCAGTATAGATGTGACAAGGCTCACGCCCATGGCACACTTATCTGTCAGCTATAGGTATGTATTCTCTGTCTTCAGATATTGACATGTAAGCCGGACGGATTATCTTATTTACGTTTATGAGCTCTTCAATACGGTGTGCACTCCAGCCGGCGATTCTGGCAACGGCAAAGAGTGGTGTGAAAAGCTCTTCCGGTATGTTAAGCATGCTGTATACGAATCCGCTGTAAAAGTCTACGTTAGGGCTTACACCTTTATAAATCTTACGCTTTTCGGCGATTACTTCCTTGGCTGCTTCGGCAACATTTACATAAAGATTATATTCTTCTTCGCGGTTTTTCTCCTTTGCAAGCTTGCCGACAAACTTGCCGAAGATATTGGCACGAGGATCGGATATGGAGTAAACGGCATGTCCCATACCATATATAAGACCGGATTTATCAAAGGCTTTTTTATCAAGTATATCACACAGATAGTCACGTATCTGGCCTTTATCTTCCCAGTCACTTACGTTTTCCTTTAAATCATCGAACATCTGCTTAACCTTGACATTTGCACCACCGTGCTTTGGACCCTTAAGAGAGCAAAGAGATGCTGCAACAGAGGAGTAGGTATCTGTTCCGGAAGATGTTACAACGTGAGTTGTAAAGGTTGAATTGTTACCACCACCATGCTCAGCATGAAGCACGAGAGCAAGGTCAAGCACCTTGGCTTCAAGTTCTGTATATTGCTTGTTTTTTCTTAAAAGCCTTAAGAAGTTTTCAGCTGTTGAAAGCTCCGGCTTTGGATTATGTATGTAAAGTCCTCTGCCTAATTCGTAATGTCTGTAGGCAAGATAGGAGTATACTGCAAGAGAAGGGAAATTGGCTATAAGCTCAATGCTCTGTCTCAAAACATTTGGTATGCTTATGTCTGAGGCGTTAAGGTCATACGAACTTAGATTAAGTATACCCTTGGCAAGTGAATTCATTATGTCCTTGCTTGGTGTCCTTAAAATGATATCTCTTACGAAGTTGGTAGGAAGAGATCGGTATGAACCTAAAAGTATGTTAAATTCATTTAATTTCTCTATAGTTGGAAGCTCACCAAATAAGAGCAGATAAACAGTTTCTTCATAACCGAATCTGTTCTCATTAGAAAATCCTTTCACCAGACTGTAAATATTAATTCCACGGTAATAAAGCTCGCCGTCTATAGGAACAAGCTCACCATTCACTTTTTTATATGCATTGATTGTAGAAATGTCTGTAAGTCCGGTAAGGACACCACGGCCATCTAAATCTCTAAGACCGCGTTTTACTTCATATTTGGTATATAATTCCTGATCTATTATATCATTTGTCTGACATTTTTTTGCTAACTCGCGAAAGATTGGAGTTACAGCAGAATAATCATTTCTGTTCATTTATATCACATCCTTTTATTTACAAAAAATAATATAACATATAAACGGTATATTTGGCAAATTAATTAATGTAAATAAACTGTAAACAAACAGTAAAATACAATATCGGATTAAACTAATCAGATAAAAAAACTATTGTGAAATTTGAAGATAATGGTAAATTATACATTATATAAAGGTTGCATAAATCATAAAATCATAATAAAATGGAAACTGATAAAAGCTTTCAATAAATCAGATGACATATTGAATATATTATGATTTTCAATAATATCTATAATAAGAAAAAACAATAATATTTAAGGAGAAACAAATATATGATTACCAACGATGAGGGGATAGTACATTTAAAACATAAGATAATTGAAGAGGTAGCCAGACTTGCATGGGAGGATAATCTCAATGAAGAATCTAAAAATGAGCTGGTTTACAGGATTATACCGGGACCTAAGGCTAATTACAGGTGCTGTATATATAAGGAAAGAGAATTGGTAAGACAGAGGATAAGACTTGCTGAAGGTCTTTGTCCTACACCTGAAGAGGAATCTGACAATGTTATACAGATACTTAAACCGGCTTGTGAAGAGTGTCCGATATCGGCATATACAGTAACCGACAACTGTCGTTTATGTGTAGGAAAGCCATGCCAGAGTTCCTGTAATTTTGGCGCTATATCCATAGGTCACCATCGCTCGCACATAGATGTATCAAAGTGTAAGGAGTGTGGAAAATGTGCAGCTGCCTGTCCGTATTCTGCTATAGCACATTTGGAAAGACCTTGTAAGAAGGCATGTCCTACAGGAGCGATTACATATGATGAGAATGGTCTTTGTATGATAGATGAAAGTAAATGTGTACAGTGTGGACACTGTATACATGCGTGTCCGTTTGGTGCAATTTCATCCAAATCATATCTGGTTGATATTATAAATGAGATTAAGGCAGGTAAGGAAGTTATAGCTATGTGTGCGCCTGCTACAGAGGGACAGTTTGGTAAGGATATTACTATGGCATCTATAAAAGCAGGTCTTAAGGAAATGGGCTTTGCCGATATGGTTGAGGTAGGACTTGGCGGAGATATGACTGCCGCTTATGAGTCGCTTGAATGGAAGGAAGCATTGGAAGAGGGTAGAAAGATGACAACTTCCTGCTGTCCGGCATTTATCAATATGATGAGAAAACAGTTCCCTGAACAGTTTGATAAAAATATGTCAACAACAGTTTCACCTATGTGTGCAATTTCAAGATATCTTAAGGCTACACATCCGGGTTGTGTGACAGTATTCGTAGGACCGTGTATCGCCAAAAAGGCAGAATCACATGATAAATCGGTTCCTGACAATGCAGATTACGTAATGACCTATGGCGAGTTCAGAGCTTTGCTTCGTTCAAAGGATATCGAGCTTAAGCCGGTAGATGAAAGCTATCAGGAGGCTTCTGTATGGGGTAAGAGATTTGCTGCTTCAGGCGGAGTTGCCAATGCTGTCCTTGAATGTATGAAGGAAAGAGGAGTTGAAACAGAGGGTATAACTCTTAAAAAATGTGCCGGAGGAGATGAGTGCAAGAAGACCTTACTTATGCTCAAATCCGGAAGGCTTGAGGAGGATTTTGTTGAGGGTATGATGTGTCCCGGAGGATGCGTCGGTGGTCCGTCAAAGCATAAAACAGAGGTTGAAATTACAAGAGCCAGAGAGGCACTTCTTTCTGCGGCGGATAAGAGAGAGGTTTTAGAAAATCTGAAGCAGTATCCGATGGATAAGTTTTCGATGTTCAGGGACGGACATATGTAGGGGAGATTTTATGAGTACAAAAGACAAAGTGCTTAAGGCACTTGAAGAAAAAAAAGGAAACTACATATCGGGAGAGGAGCTTGCAAAGACTATCGGTGTTTCGAGAAATTCTGTCTGGAAGGCTGTGAATGAATTAAAAGCTGTTGGATATAATATTGATTCGGTTACTAACAGGGGGTATAGCTTAAGCAAGACGAGTGATATTATATCTGCCCAGGGTATAGCCGCATATCTGTACAACAAAGATGATGCACTTAATATTGAGGTGTATGATGAGATTGCATCTACCAGTCGTCTGGCAAAAGAAGAGGCGGCTATGAATAATCTGAATAAGCGCGTTATAATTGCTAAAACTCAGACCCAGGGCAGGGGGCATGGAAGAAAAAGCTTTGATTCTCCTGAGGGAGGAATATATTTTAGTGTTATTATTTCTCCTGATTTCATTAACATGAATTATCTTCCGATATATGCAGCAGTGGTTGTCAGTGATGTTCTTGGTAAGACTCAAAGTGATATAAGAATTAAGTGGGTAAATAATATATATTTACACGATAAGAAAATCTGCGGAATACTTACGGAAAATATATCTGACATGGAGACAGGAGAGATAAGCTCTTTTATAATTGGAATAGGTGTTAATTGCAAGATTGGAAATAAAAACGAACTTATAGCGGAAATTCTTAACAGACTCTTTTATCCTGAGATTTACTATCCTGAGGATAATATCATAGAAATCTATCAAAAAAGACTTTTGTATATGAATGAAAGAGTTAAATTTTTATTACGCGGCAAAAAAGAAACTAATTTTTTTGCCACAATACTTGGAGTGGATGAGGACGGAAGATTGATTGTAAGACTGGATGACGGCATAAAAAGATATTTAAAAAAGGGCGAAATAATAGACTGATTTATTATGAAAATATTTTGTGATAACAAAATAAATATAACTTAATTATTTGTTAGGTAAAGGGAAAACCTGTATGAAAAAAAGGATAACCGTTTATTGGGTAGCAATTCTGATTATTTTTATACTTATTGTTTTGCTGAATTTATTAGCATTTATAAGGTGCTTTTGTGATTTTTATGCTGATAATGTATACGGGTTAATTTCGGATTTTTTAGGGAAAATAATGGATATATTTCCATTTGCTGTAGGTGAGATTTTCATGTATCTTGCTGTCGTTCTTATTGCTCTTACG
>JAFUEG010000204.1 GCA_017464045.1 Lachnospiraceae bacterium | reverse complement strand
TGCAAGTGAGATTATAAGCTTGCGGTTTGTATCGCCCATGTACTCGCTGTCCTTAAGGTACATTCCGAAGGCTGCTACTGATGCTGCCCATCTTAAGTTGTCGCTGCCATCCTTTGAATATGAATCAGTCTTGCATACAAAGTCAATGAGGCTGCTGTCATCTGCATCCGGCTCCTTATATCTTACTCTCAATGTAAAGAGTTCGTTATTGTACTCACCACTACCGTATATTTCATTATCTGCTCCGTCACTGTATTTTAAATCTGCTGAAGGTACTTCCATCTTTGAATCAACCGGAATAATTTCATAGATTGCTGTTACACTGTGGCCTGCTCCCATCTCGCCACCATCTTTAGTATCGTCGTTGAAGTCCTCTGCTGCCATGGTTCTGTTTTCATAACCTATAAGTCTGTAGCCCTTAACAAGTGCAGGATTGAACTCCACCTGAAGCTTAACATCCTTTGCAACTGTTACCATATTAGCGCCCAAATCATCAACTAATGCTTTCTTTGCCTCAAAA
Source organism: Lachnospiraceae bacterium (assembly GCA_017464045.1). Next base: position 3,201 of record JAFUEG010000204.1, on the reverse strand, counting down.
ATCGAATCAATATATGCGTAGTTTCCATTACCCTTATCAGCAAGCGTTTCAAGCTTGTTATCCTTGTAATTTCCATATCCAACACCAATTACGCTTAAAAATACTCCTGATTTTTTCTTCTCTGTTATAAGCTTCTCAAGTGCACTTTCACTGGTTACACCTACATTTAAATCACCATCTGTTGCAAGGATTACTCTGTTATTACCACCCTTGATATAATATTTTTCTGCTATAGCATATGCTGTCTCAATACCTGCTGCTCCATTTGTTGAGCCCCATGCCTCAAGACCTTCTATCGCATCACATATCTCATAATAATCCGAACCCTTGGCGCCTTCAAGTACCACCTCATCTCCGCCTGCATAGGTTACGATCGAAACTCTGTCCTTTTCTGTAAGATTTTCAGCCAGCATACACATGGACTGCTGTACAAGCGGAAGCTTGTTGTCATCAAACATCGAACCTGAAGTATCTATAAGAAATACTATATTTGATTCAGGTGCATCACTAAAATCAATCTTTTCAGTGTTAAGCGATACCAGCGCAAACTGTGTATCGTCATTCCAAGGACAGTCTGCATACTCCATATGAACTGCAAATTTGTCATCACCTGTCGGTGTCTCATAATCATAATGGAAGTAGTTTATCATTTCCTCAATCCTTACCATGCCCGGATCAATTTCATATCCATTGGTGATATTGGTTCTGATCTGGCTGTAAGATGCGGTATCTACATCAGCCGCAAATGTCGAGAGCGGAGACAGCTTAACCGACATCCAAGGATTTTCAGCCAGGTCATTATACTCGTTAGTGTTGAATTCCTCATCACCATAATAGTAATCCTCAGTCTCGACATAGTAAGCACCCGTTACACTATTTGTTGCTATATCATATTCTGCACACGCCTCATCCGCCTCAAAATCATACATGTTTACCTCAGTATCACCTTTGGAATTATAATCATTGTTTTCTCGCGATTCAGTAGTGCTTTCTTCAGAATCCGGATTAAACATCTCAGTAACTGTTCTGCTTAAATTGTTTTCTCCGTCATTTTTCTTACCGCAGGCACACATTCCAAGCATCATAGCTCCTGCAAGTGTAAATGCCACTATCCTCTTTCCTAAATATCCTTTTCTCATAATTTTTTCCTCCATTTTCATGATATTGATTTTCCCGATTTTCATTTTTTAATAATGTTTTGTTTTTCTCTTATTTTAATTTTGTCTTTAACCCATGCTGTCTTTTTGAAATGCGGTTTTATTTTTTAAATGGTTTTGATACCTTTTTTGATGTATCTGATATATATACGCATGGGATTTTATTTTTTATGGGATTTTTTTAAAAAATTTTCAAATAATTAAAAATGTGCCATGGCGTGAGCCTTGTCACATCCAAGATACCTTACAAAGCGAAAAAGGGAACAGCAAAAAGTTACTAAGCAAAGCGTTAGCGGAAGAAGGCTTTGCGTGTAACTATTTTGTTGTTCCTTTTTTCATGCATCATATAGGTGCGACAAGGCTCTGACCCCGTATCACACGTTATTTGCTTATGGAATTCATATCTTTCCTTTGATATCTTACATAAGTATTTCCATATCGGATATATATATAATCAATACTCTCATCATTTTCTGTTCGGATAACTGTAAGCTCATCCTCCGGATAATTGCAAAAATCATTTTGTATCTGCTCGCTTATATTATATTCAGGTGGTATATTTTCCTCCTTAACCCTGCCGTTATTTACATAAGCAATCTCTTTATATACTACTTCTTTTGCAATTTCACTGTCCGAAACATCTTCTTCCATTTTACTGTCTTCAGCCTCCTGGTTATCCGTAATGATTGAATTTTGATCTGAATCAAATGCTTCGCCTGAAGTAGGATAATCCGCGGCTGTATCGTCTTTTAAAGCATCTCCATTATAGAACTCTGCATCAGAAGTTTCCTCATCAGATGCTTCCGTATCATACATATCATATGAATCATAATCACCATCATCTGATTCTGCTACTTCCTCTATATAGTTGTCTTCCATCTGAACATAATCTCCGGAATCTTTTTCAGTTGTCTTACTATCCTTACTCTTTTTATGGTTTGTTACATTTAAAATTGCTATAGGAATTGCAATTACAACTATTAAAGCCGCCGCAGCTATAAAGCCAACCGTTTTTCTTCTTCTTGCCTTGTTTTCTCTATCTATGAGATTAATCTCCCTATCAAAGCCCTCATCAATACGGGACCACAGATCAGGAGTATCATTTTCCACTTGCTTTAAATAATCATTAAGGATATCCTCCGGAATATCTTCAACCATGGTTTCAATGTCTTCCTGATTATCCTTATATTCAGTTAAATCAATTATTTTATTACTCATAATTAGAAAGACACCTCCTTAGCTTTTTTATTCCTTCATTGTATAGCCACGTGACCGTTCCAATCGGCTTACCGGTTACTTTGGCTATTTCCTTAAACTTTAGCTGTCCCACAAGTTTCATATCTACAACCTCTTTTTCCTCAGGCTTAAGAGTTTGCATTGCCTGCTTCATATCATGAGACAGGACAGCCTCATTTTCTATCCCTTCCGTATGCGGTTCATCGTATTCCGCAACGGTATTTTTATTTTTCCTGATTGCATCAATCGCCATATTTTTTGCTATGGTTACAAGCCACGTCTTGTGCGGGCTTCCCTTTTTAAAACTATCCGCAACACGAACCAGCTTGATAAAGAACTCTGATGTAATATCCTCTGCTTCTTCTTTATTTTGGACTGTATTATAGACCACTGCATATATAAGCTTCATATATGCCTCGTAAATCATCCTCAGTCCGTTTTTATCCCCATTTAAAAGCAAATTTATGGCTGACGTAAATTCACTGTCAGTCATCTTAAAACCGCCTTTCTATAATATATACGAATTATATTTGATTTTTTATGGTACAATTCTACAACTTTTTTTATATATCTTCAAGTACTGCCCAAATTCCGGTTTATCAGAGCAAGGGTCGGCAGTTACACCCATATCCTACCACCCCCTGATCGATAAATCGAAATTTGTTATCGGTTTATGAAAAATCAAAACAACAAAAGAAAGCAAACTAGTAACAAAGGTTGCAAAAAATCAAGATTTGTTACCGGTTTATGAAAAATCAAAACAACATAAGAAAGCAAACTAGTAACAAAGGTTGCAAAAAATCAAGAT
>JAFUEG010000203.1 GCA_017464045.1 Lachnospiraceae bacterium | reverse complement strand
CGTGAGAATATGGATTCACATAAGCAGTTGGCTGAAGGTGTTATGAATACTGAAATATATAAAAATGGATTTGCTATATCAAGAGTTAATCCTGATGGCATAGAAGCACCTACCGTCATGGCTGCAAAGATAGCAAATGACCTTTTGGATGTGGATGGCGTAAGGGCTTCGTTTGTAGTAACCAGACAGGAAGATACTGCTTATATAAGTGCACGCTCCGTAGACGATATGAATGTTCAGGTTGCCATGGAAAAGCTTGGCGGAGGTGGACATGCCAATGTAGCCGGTGCACAGCTTAAGGGTGAGTCAATCGAATCAGCAGTTGTAAAAATAAAAGAGCTGCTTGATGAGATGTACAAGGAAGGAGATATTTAAATATGAAAGTTATATTATTGCAGGATGTGAAAAGTCTTGGAAAAAAAGATGAGATAGTTGAGGTTTCGGATGGATACGCAAGAAATTTTGTTCTTCCTAAGAAGGTTGGTGTAGAAGCAAATGCAAAAAATTTAAATGAGCTTAAGCTTAAGAAGGCACATGAGGATAAGGTGGCTGCCGAAAAGCTTGCAGAGGCTAAGGCTCTTGCGGAGAAGATGAAGGATGAGAGTATAACTGTTTCTTTAAAGGTTGGCGAAGGAGGAAAAACTTTTGGTTCCATTTCCTCCAAGGAAATTGCCGAGGAGATGAAAAAACAGCTTGGCTATGATATAGATAAAAAGAAGATTGTTTTAAAAGAGGCAATCAAGAGTGTAGGAACTCACATAGTTGATATAAAGCTGCATACTAAGGTGACTGCACATATTAGTGTCAAGGTCGCAGAGGGTAAGTAATGGATGAAAATGTTATAAGAAGAATACAACCACATAATAATGAGGCCGAGCAAGCTATAATCGGCTCTATTCTTATGGACAGAGATGTTATCTCAGAGGTCTCTGATAAGCTTAGTCGTGAAGATTTTTACAATGCTCAGTATGGAATTATCTATGAGGCTATGAATGAGCTATATAATGAGGGTAAGGAGATAGATGTAATTTCACTTAGCAACAGACTTAAGACCAAAGATGTTCCTGAGGAGATAAGCAGTCTTTCTAATTTGTCAAATATTATCTCTGCCGTTCCTGTATCTGCAAATGCAAAGGAATATGCCCAGATTATAGTGGATGATTCTATATTACGAAAGCTGATTAAATTAAGTGAAAATACTTCAAAGGACTGTTATTTATCCAAAGAGTCAGTTGATGTTTTGCTTAATGAGGCTGAACAAAATATATTCCGTCTTGTGCAGGGTAGAAATGGCTCCGGTAAGTTTAAGGAAACGAAAGAGATTATACTGGAGGTTCTTGAGGATATCGAAAAGGCCGCAAGGAATAAGGGACAGTTCACAGGACTTCCGACCGGTTTCAAAGATCTTGATAATTTGCTTACCGGTATGAATGGCGGTGAGCTTATATTAGTAGCTGCAAGACCTGCTATGGGTAAAACAGCATTTGTACTTAATATAGTTCATAATCTTGCTGTGATGAAAAATATTCCATGTGTTATTTTTTCTCTTGAGATGAGTAGAAAACAGCTGATGTCAAGAATTGTAGCAATGGATGCAATGGTTGATTCCAAGGATTTAAAGCTCGGAACGCTTAATGATGATGATTGGGACAAGGTTATAGAATCAGCTGATGTACTCGGAAGAGCGCCTATTTATATAGAGGCTGATTATGCGGTAACGCTTTCGGATCTTAGATCCAGATGCAGATATCACAAGCAGAATAATGGTATACAACTTATAGTGCTTGATTATCTGCAGCTTATGAGTACAACAAAAAATGTAGAATCAAGACAGCAGTTTATATCTGATATTTCAAGAGGTTTAAAGAACCTCTCCATAGAACTTGATGTACCGATAATTGCACTTTCACAGTTAAGCCGTGCTGTTGATTCAAGAACTGACCATAAACCTGTTTTATCAGATCTTCGTGAGTCAGGTGCAATTGAACAGGATGCAGACGTTGTAATGTTTATCTATCGTGATGAATACTATAATCCGGAAACGACTACCAAGCCGAATACTGCCGAGATAAATATCGCTAAACACCGTAACGGAGAGGTAGGAAGTGTAGACCTTCGATGGATCGGAAAGTATACCAAATTCGCAGATCCTGAAAAATATTATAATTAAAATCAGGTCTATATGTTAGATAGTCATCAATTTGCTAAATCAAAGCACTCAAATTCTTTATCTGTGCTAAAAATCGAAAACTCGCTACGCTCAAACAGTTCGATTTTTTTAACGCACAGAATAAAGAATTTTCGTTTTTGATTTTACGCAAATCGGGTTAAATTCTAACATATAGACCTGATTTTTTTGTATGTTTCAAAAATGCCGCTGAAATATTTTTCAGCGGCATTATATTATATTATATTGTCTTTTTTATTTCATTGAATTAAAGAGTGCTGCGATTTCCTCAGGTGAAAGAACCTTGTTTGGATCATCACTGACAGGTGTTGGTTCCGGTGCGGGTGCAGGAGTTGGAAACTCAAGCACATTTGAAACCGGCTCAGGTTCCGGTGCAGGTTCAGCAACAGGTTCAGGAGCAGCAGTCATGTTTGCAAGTAATGCATCAAGCTCTGCTTGTGAAAGAACACCGCCGTCATCGGCAGGAGCCGGTGCAGCAGTTGGAACAGGTGCAGATTCAGCAACGGTTTCAGGCTCTGTAACAGGTTCGGGAGCAGCAGTCATACTTGCAAGAAGTGCATCTAAATCTGCTTGAGAAAGAACACCACCGTCATCGGCAGGAGCCGGTGTAGGAGCAGCAGCTTGGACAGATACAGCTTCAGCAACCGATTCGGAAGCCGGTGCTTCATGTTTATGTTCATGTTTTGTTTCAAATTCATCGAAGAAACTTTGTGCTTCGGCACTTGATGCGCCAACGTTATTAGGAAGCCCAGAATCCGGTTCAGCTGCAGGCTCAGGAGAAGATACTTCCGGATCAGGAGCAGCAGTCATGCTTGCAAGTAATGCATCCAAATCTGCTTGAGATAGAACGCCGCCATCATCGGTAGGAGCCGGTGCAGGAGCAACAGGTTCGGGTTCAGCAACAGGTTCAGGTTCCGGTGTGGAATTCATGCTTGCGATAAGTGCGTCCATTGCCTCCTGAGAAAGAACACCACCGTCATCAGCAGGAGCCGGTGCAGGAGCAACAGGCTCAGGCTCAGCAACAGCAACAGGTTCCGGTGCAGGAGCAACAGGTTCAGGTTCGGCAACTGCAACAGGCTCCGGAATAGGAGCAGCTACCGGCTCAGGAGCAACCGCTTGAACGGGTGCTGTTTGAACTGGCTGTGGAGTTGCAACTGGAACTTCCTTAATTATAACCTGTGGTTCGGGTGCAAGCTTTAAGCTTTCTGATAAATCAGAGATTGCAGCAAGAAGCTTGCTCGAATCTGCGTGATTATATTTAATATTTACCTTTGTTACGTTATTTAATATTTCCTTTGTAATCAAATCGTTGCTTAAGGTTGTATTTACCTTTCTAAGCTGTACATATAAGGCCTTGCAGATTCGCTCAACCTCAAGACTGTTGTCAGGCTGCTCGGTCTGTGCCTGAGCTTCATAAAAGTCTGCAACCAGCTTTGCAACGGCTTCATTTATATCCTTTTTTAACTTTTTGTCTTTTCGCTGACGGATGCTTATAATTGATCTTAGCAATACATAAACTGAAATTATAAGAGCGACAGAAACGCATATGACATACACAGGTTTATCTCTGAATTCGATTATGCAGTATACCCAGCCGAGCAAGGCCGTAAAGCTTATCATACCTATGCTGACAAGCCTTTTATACAAACTGTTCATAGCTTCCTCCGATTGATTAAATATTTAATATATTCTATAAAATGCAATCTTATTTAAAATCCCATATATTGTACCATAATATGATGTATTTAGTCAAATGTTGTTATTATTATATAGTTTTTGCTTCCATAAAAAAAGGATGAGATTTGTATCACACTCAAAAATGATTGAAGTGGTACAATTCTCATCTTTGTTTTTAATTATTATTTTGAGATTCTTTTAAATTCTCTATCTCTTTTTTTAGTTGTAAAAGCTCTTGCTTTATTGATGCGAGTTCTTTATTCTTTAATTCAAGTTCTTTGTCTTTTGATTCAAGTTCTTTGTCTTTTGATTCAAGTTCTTTTTCTTTTTCAGCAAGTGCCTTTCTTGCTTCAGCTGTATTACGTCTTTCAGCCTGTATATCCATCTTTTCCATATTTTCAAACCATATACCCATTTCGCCATCCCTCACATTCTCAAGACATTTTTCTGCCTCTTTAGGTGGTACATTGAGTTTCATACAGAGATTCCATACGACATCCAAAAAAATTTGCATTACGTCTTCACTTGCATTTTTGACCAGTTTAGATAATTTTTCTTCATTAACACGAGTAAATTCAGAAAAATCTCTTGCTGTCTGTATTTTATTTAACATCATAAACACAGACATTTCATCATTATGCGCTATCAATTCATCATTTGTATAAGAATGTGTTTCAACCACCTTATAATTAAAGGCAGGTAGATAGTCTTTAAATATCTCACTCATATATATTCTATCCAGCAGGTTTAAATCTGCTGTCCAGCCTTTTGCACCCTCATAATAAACTATAGGTATGATAGGTGGATATTTAAAGCTTTTGTTACGTGGATCGCCAGTTTTATTGTCGCGTTGCTCCTTTGCATAAGAATCCCATATATGTACCATGTACTTTAATAGTTGCATAGATACATTATAATCCACATCGGTCTTATGTTCAATAAGCGAAATAACAAAAACCGGAACTTCTTGCCCTTTAATGCTTATCCTTTTGACTGTGTCACCCTCAAATTCTATACCAAGATATGCATGATATTTTTGAGTATCATCAATTATATCCTCGGCTTTGACATCTTTTAACAAGGCTATATCAGTATAATCGCGTAAAAACTGAGCACAAAGAGTATGGTTGCTAAAAACCATACGATTATTGACATCTTTAACATGTCCTACATGAAATTTGTTTTTTTCCATAAAAATACCTCCATTTTTTACTTTAAATTATCTGCATGAAAAAATAACATTAGTAATTTACATAATGTAAATGGGAAAAACGGAAATATTTAAATTAAGATTTTACAAAGACACTGTTATTTTATATCAACATTATATATAAATCAACTATTATTATAAAAATATTTAATTTCATTGAAAAGCGTAATAAACAATGATAAAATCATCTATGTATAGTTATATATATAATTTATAATATCGTTTTTTATGAAGGTAAATTATGGACACAAATAACGAAATTATGGAAGAATGTAATATTCTTGTCAAATTTTATTCTGAGGAGCCTTTGGAAAATGTTATGGCTATGATGAAGTATAATCCGGAAAAAATCATTTTCTTAGGTCACAAGGATAATATGGTTACAAAAAAAATAAATGATATAAAGCATTTTAAGGATCTTAGGTGTCCGACAGTCAATCTCGAATTTATCGAGGTGCCTAAGGATAACTTGAATGCTGCAATTTCTATGCTGACGGATATTATCAGAGAGTATCCGGATGTGAAGTTTGACCTTACCGGTGGAAGTGAACTTATACTTATTGCCCTCGGATGTATAGCTGCGCGCATGGAGATAAGGAAGATGCGTATCGATCCATTTACGGGTAAAGAGATTGACATAAATGGTGGAGAGATAATAACCTCTGATTATAAATTTCATCTTAGCATCGCTGAGGAGATTGTTCTTCATGGCGGTGTGCTGACAAGTCATACAGGAAGCTATGCGGATTGGAGATTTACGGATGAGTTTCGTGCGGATATCAGAACCATGTGGGCTATCTGCAGCAGGTATCGAGGAAGATGGAACAAGCACTGCGCAAGAATAGATGAACTTAGAAAGGCGATGCCGGATCAAAATGAAGGCTGGGAAGAGCTTTATAAAAAACCACTCGGAGATGCGATAGAGCTTTTGCAGGATTTGAATAAGGTTAATCTTTTAAAAGAGTATAGGGAAACCGGAAATAAGGTCATATTTAAATTTAAAAATGATATGATTAAAAGAGTTGTCGGTAAGGCTGGCAATATTCTCGAGCTTCATGTGTATGAGGTTGCGACCAGGGATAAATATCTTTTTACAGATGCGATTATCGGAGCGCATATCGACTGGGCAGGAGAGCTTCATACCGACGACAGTCTTATCTATGATACAATGAATGAAATCGATGTGATTCTTATGAAGGATGTATGTCCGATATTTATATCCTGTAAGAGCGGCAAGGTTGGCGGTAGTGCTCTTCATGAGCTTGAAACAGTTTCCAATAAGTTTGGAGGTAAGTATGCCAGAAAAGCACTTGTGCTTGCCAAGGGCAGTGACGACACTACGGGAACACGTTATTTCAAACAGCGTGCCAAGGATATGCATACATGGATTATAGATGATGTTTTTCGTCTGAGTGACGAACAGCTGCTTAATAAGTTGAAGAGGATATAATTAATATATAAGATTTATCAGAATATATCTAAATAAGTGCTAAGCATAGCGTGCCATACAAGTACATGATATAGATATATTCTGAAGAATCAAGAAGGGATTAAAAAATGAAAAAGAAAAATGTAATTTTGTTCATACTTGCAGCACTATGCGTGGCTCTGTCTTATACCAATAAAAAGCTTGAATTTCTTCCTGACAGCAGGGGATTGATGATGACTTTGAATGCGGTATTTATTGTGGCAGGCTTTTATCTATTGATAAAGGGGGCGGATACCTTTGTTGATGGTGCATCTAAAATCGCACTTAAGTTTAATGTTCCGCAGATTGTAATCGGACTTACGATAGTTGCCTTCGGTACTTCACTTCCTGAGGCTGCGGTAAGCATAAAGGGCGCTGCTTCGGGTAATGCAGGTATTTCCGTTGGTAATGTTATCGGAAGTAATATCATGAACATTCTTCTCATACTGGGGGTGTCTTCATGCATAGCGGCTCTTGCAATTAAGAAAAATACCTTTAGAATTGAGATTCCATTTGTAATATTTATAACAGTTCTTTTGCTTGCTCTCGGTATGATGGGAGATAAGCTTTCCAGACTTGACGGAGTTATCTTCCTTGTACTTATGGCATGCTTTATGGTTTACCTTATATTTACCGCAAAAAACGGTGAGGCGGATGACGAAGGAGGAACAACTCTTTCCGAAAAGGATAAGCTGCCGATACTCTTTTTACTGGTGATTTTGGGAGCGGCATGTATCGTTATCAGTGCGGATGTAACGGTTGAGGCGGCAAGCTATATAGCATCAGAGCTTGGTATGTCCACAAGACTTATCGGACTTACGATAGTTGCCTTCGGTACGTCACTTCCGGAGCTTGTTACATCTTCGGTTGCGGCTAAGCAGGGAAAGACGGATATAGCAATTGGAAATATTGTCGGAAGTAATATCTTCAATATTCTTTTTGTTGTGGGGGTTTCTGCAACTATTCTTCCGATTACTTTTGAGAGGGCGTTTATCAAGGATGCGATTGTTGCCATTGCGGCAGCGGTCATCTTATTTATATGTGTATGTAATAAGGATAAGAAGCTTAAAAGACCGGGCGGAATATTTATGCTTTTATGTTATGCGGGATATTTTGCCTATCTTTTGATGAGCTAAGGATTGGATAAGCTGTTGGCTTAAAAATGCTGTGATGGAGAAGTCAGGAATAGGGGATAAATATGGCAGAAGAAGTTAAAGAAGAAATTAAAGAAAAAGAAAATAAGAAAACAAAAAAGAAGAATAGAAAAAAGGAAAAAAGCTTTAAGAAGATAAAAAGAAACAGATCATGGGTTTCTATTTTGGTATTCTTAATTGCTTTATTGATTATTGGTGTTCTCGGCTATGCATTTGTAGAAGTATTTTTCCAATATGCTGTCGAAACGAAAGCAACAGCAGAGTACAATACCATAAAATATATGGCCAGGGTTTATGATACCTACGGAGACGGCGAGGAAACCTACAGTCTTCTTAATAAAGAAGGCAGGGATTATTTTATTAAGGATAAAGACGGAAATATAATTTATCAAAACGGAGAAAATACTGCTAGTAAAGAGGGCGAGGTCGTTTATCTGGATGATGAATTTAAAGGTGTAATCGCTTATACGGATATAAATACAAGCTACATTAACATATCTGATGGTTCGTTGGAATTTAAATATAAAGATTTGATAAAAAATATCGAATATGATGAGAACGAAGGCTTTCATGTAGGCGATAAGGTTATAGATAATGCCAAGATAAAGGAGTATAACGACAGACTTGATGAACTTGATAAATATGATGGGGATCCGGGTTCTTTTGTCTATGAAAACGGTAATGTTAGAGTAGATATAGATTATTATGACGAAAATGTAAGTGCACTTAATGAGATAGTAACAACCGATATTCCTTTATGGCTTTCCGTAGATCTGTCGGATGGCAACACACTTGTTGCGAAGGCAACAGTGAAAATCAATATCAAGGATATAGCCTTATTCGGTGTCCTTCTGGTTGTTGTTTTGGTGGTTGTTGTCATCGTATTTTTCATAGTTGTGGGAAATGTTATAGGCGGCTTTATCAGACAAAGAAGGATTACCAATTTCTTCTTTACAGATCAGGTTACCAAGGGACGTAACTGGATGTGGTTTAAAGAAAAGGGTGGTCAGCTTCTTAAAAAGAAGAGAAATGCCAAGAATAAATACGCTATTGTAAATCTTGTGTTTGTTAAATACAGAACCTTTTGTATGTGCCACTCCATAGAAGAGGGCGAGGAGAAGCTTTGTAAGATACATGACTGGGTTGCTGCTAGTTTGGAGAAAAAGGAGCTTATCGCACATACCACCAATTCCAACTTTGCACTTTTACTTAAATATACGGATGCGGATGAACTTGACGAGAGAATTAAGAAGCTTATCAAGGAGCTTGAGCAGATTGATACCGAGCATAAATTTGCATTTCAGGTGGGTGTAAATAAGATTGATTCAAGCAAGGATTCTGACGGAAGATTTGTAAAGAGAAAAAATATAGATGTAGATAAAGAATATAATAATGCCTGCACGGCAAGAGCAGAGTTTGAGGGCAGTGAGGATTCCGGAAGTGCTTACTTTGATGATAAGCTTGTTGAAGAACAAAAATGGATTGATACAGTTTCCGAAAAGCAGCAGCAGGCTCTTGATAATGAGGAGTTTATGGTTTATTACCAGCCGAAGTATGATCCAAAAACCAATGAGCTAAGAGGTGCGGAGGCGCTTATAAGATGGCAGTCTCCAGAGTACGGCTTTGTAAGTCCGGGACGAATCATTCCTATATTTGAGAAGAACGGTTTTATAACCGAAATCGATCACTACATGATAAGCCACGTTGCAAGAGACCAGAAGGCATGGCTGGATAAGGGATATAAATGTGTTCCGGTTTCCGTAAATGTATCGAGGGCACATTTTATAGAAAGTGATCTTGCGGAGCAGATAAGAGATATGGTGGATAAGGAGGGTGCACCTCATGAGCTTGTGGAGATAGAGCTTACGGAAAGTGCCTTCTTCGATGATAAAAATGCCATGATCAATACTATTGAGAAACTTAAGAGCTATGGCTTTGCGGTTTCCATGGATGACTTCGGTTCGGGATATTCATCACTTAATTCTCTTAAGGATATGCCGCTGGATGTGCTTAAGCTGGATGCGGAATTTTTCAGAGGAGAAAACAGTGGTGAGCGTGGTAAGATTGTTGTAACCGAAGCTATCAAGCTTGCAAAGAGTCTCAATATGCGAACCGTAGCTGAGGGTGTTGAGATTAAGGAACAGGTTGACTTCCTTGCCGATCAGGACTGCGATATGATTCAGGGTTATTATTTCGCAAAGCCTATGCCAAAGGATGAGTATGAGTCGAGGATGAAGAGTTAGTGTCATCAAAGAATCTGCTTATGAATATAATTGAGTAACATTTAATAAGCAGGATAGGTATATGGATTTTTTAAATAACGAAAACCTTGATGACTGTACCGAATTTATCTATTCGGAGGAATATCTGGATTTTATATTCAGATATGATGACTATATGTTTGGAATATATGAGACGTTCATTCCGGAGTGTGTGAACAATATTAACAACCGGTTTCTTATAGCCTATAAGAAATCGGTTGATTTTAATGAAAAGAGAATTTTCAGATACGGATATAATACGGTCCCGAAATGCTTCGGTCTTATGGACACCTCTGTTGCCTCGGTTATAGGCGCGGATGTGGTAAGGAGGATTTCGGGGCTTTCTCTTTCCGGTAAGGATGTAATTATAGGATTTGTGGATACAGGCATAAATTATACTAGCGAGGCTTTTTTAAATATCGATGGAACGACAAGGATAAAAAGCATTTGGGATCAAAATGAAGTGGTTGTCGGGACCGGTCCGAAAATGTTTGGCTACGGTGCGGTTTACTATGAAGAGGATATCAATAATGCCCTTCAAAGTGAGAATCCCTTTGAGGTAGTTCCATCCATAGACGAAGACGGACACGGTACCTTTCTTGCATCGGTAGCGGCAGGAAATGAGATTGGAGAAAATTTCACCGGTATAGCTCCCAAATCAGATATAATTATGGTCAAGCTTAAACAGGCTAAAAAAAATCTTAAGGATCTCTATCTTGTAAATGATGATGCGAGCTGTTACAGTGAGGCGGATATTATGCTGGGTATAAGATTTCTCTTGCTTGAGGCGGCAAGGCTTGGAAAGCCTATAGCTATATGCGTTGGGCTTGGAAGCAATTCCGGTGACCATAACGGCAATACAAATCTGGAAATGTATTTTGATATGATACAAAATTTAAGAGGAGTATGTGTAGTTAGTGCCGCAGGAAATGAACTGGGTTTTGGCGGTCATTATCGTGCCGAAAGAAGGATTAACAGTACTGATATGACAGACAGCGTTGAGGTTTATGTAGGTCAGGCTGATAAAGGCTTTACCTTGGAGATATGGGGCAATGCACCCGGAGTTTTAAGCATAGCACTTCTTTCTCCTACAGGCGAAAAATTTTCCAATATCGCATCTATAAAAAATGACAGTACGGTAATTGATTTCTTATATGAAGGAACTTCGGTTTATATAGAAAATATAGCTGTCGAAAGACAGTCCGGAGACCAGATGGTCTTCTTTCGATTTGATAAACCGTCTGAGGGAATATGGACTATCGAGGTTTCGGAAACCGTGCTCGGGATAGCAAGGGGCTTTGACGCATGGCTGCCTATACATGACTTTCTAAATTCAAATGTTACATTTATACGAAGCGAACCTGACGTGACCATATGTGCACCGGGCAATGCAAGGGGAACCATAACGGCAGCAGGATATAATCATTACAATAATTCCATTTATATAAATTCAAGCCGGGGTTTTACCAGAATGGGAAGCATCAAGCCTGATATAACTGCGCCTGCCGTGGATGTGTACGGTGTATTTTCTGCGGGAAATAATCTTATCGGAAGAGAGAGTCTTTATACCAGAAAGGACGGAACCAGTATCGCTGCTGCGGTAACGTGCGGAACGGCGGCACTGCTTTTGGAGTGGGGTTTTGTTAAGGGCAATAATCCCGACCTTGATACTCCGACCATAAAACAGATGCTTATACGAGGAGCTAAGGAAAATATAGACATTTTATATCCGAGCGAATCCTGGGGATGGGGACTTCTTGATATATTTGAAACCTTTGAGGCTATGCGAGAAACAAACTGAAATATTTGAATTTTTAAAAACATATGAGAAGTTTTTATCATAATTGAAACCTTTGAAGTGATGCGAGAAACTAATTGACATATCACGAAAAAAAGGTATACTATATGCTATTGATATTACATCAATACATTTATATAAAAAGGGAGACAAACTAATGAGTAAAGTTAAAGACTGGCTGAATGAGATATTTATCGACGGTTTAAGCGGAATGGCACTTGGACTTTTTTCAACTCTTATCATAGGAACAATCATTGCACAGGTTGGTGATTTGATAGGTGGGGACATAGGTGATTATCTTATAGCCATAAGCAATTTTGCAAAGTCAATTACAGGTGCAGGCATCGGTGTAGGTGTTGCTTGTAAGCTTAAGAGTGGACCGCTTGTTACTGTATCTGCTGCGGTTTGTGGTATGATAGGTGCATTTCCGACAGTACTTACAATCGAAACCCTTGGTCTTGGTAAGCCTGGTGAGCCGCTTGGTGCATTTGTGGCAGCTATATTTGCCATCAAGCTCGGTAATCTTGTAGCAGGAAAGACAAAGGTAGATATACTTGTGACACCTTTAATTGCAATCCTTTCAGGTGCTGCTGTCGGCATATTTGTAGGACCGTATATAAGTAAATTTATGGGTTGGCTGGGCGAACTTGTAAATGTAAATGTTGAGGCTCATCCTATTGTAGGGGGAATAATTGTTTCAGTACTTATGGGTATGATTCTTACACTTCCTATAAGCTCGGCAGCAATAGGTATTTCAATGAGTATTAGTGGTCTTGCTGCGGGTGCGGCAACTATCGGATGCTGCTGTAATATGGTGGGTTTCGCTGTTGCAAGCTACCGTGAAAATAAAATGGGTGGACTTATAGCACAGGGTGTCGGAACATCCATGCTTCAGGTTCCTAATATAATTAAGAAGCCTATTATCTGGCTTCCTGCAATCATATCCAGTGCGATACTTGGCCCGATTGCTTCAGCTGTTTTACATATGGTAAGTACGCCGGTTGGTTCAGGTATGGGTTCCGCAGGTTTTGTAGGACAGTTTGCCGCTTACAGTGCAATGACTGCAGATGGCATGAGTGGTGGTAAGGCAATGTTTCTAATCATAATTATGCATTTCATACTTCCGGCAGCAATTACACTTGCCATATCTGAGGGTATGAGAAAGCTTAAGCTGATAAAAGACGGAGACATGAAGCTTGAGGTTTAGTAATTTTCAAAACATTTAAAAAAAATTTTTGACAAATATATAAATATTTATGAAATGATAGGAGGTAAATATATGATTTGTCCACAATGTAAATTTGATAATAAGGATGGTGCTTTGTTTTGTGAGCAATGTGGCGAAAAGCTTATAGAAGCACCAAAGTCCGACAAGGATGAAAAGACAGATAACATTGAAGCAGATAAGTCTGAGGATATAAAAGACGAAGAAAGCACAACAATTTTAACTGCAGATATGCTTGATCCAAAATCGGTTAATCAACCTTCACAAAACCAACCTTCACCAAATCGACCTGAACAAAATCGACTTGCACAAAATCAACCTTCACCAAATCCGGCAGGGATTCAACAAGGTATGGTAGGAGGTCAGCCGGGTGCAATGATAGCTCCACAGTATGGACAAAGACCTATGGGAAATCAACCTGCAGGTATGCAGCCACAGACCATTCAGGGAAAAACTTCAAATAAACAAAAGGCTCCAAACAAACAAAAGCCTGCAAAAGAAACAAAGCAGCCAAAGCAAAAAAAAGGAAAGCTTGGCGGTGGAATGATTGCTTACATAATTATATCTTTGCTTCTTATATTTGGAATGGCGGGAGTAGGTGTATGGGGATATCTTCATTACACAGACAAGATTGATAAGCTTAAAGATGAAAAAGAGTCTATTACCAAAGAACTTGATACTACTAAAGCATTGGTTATCAGCAAAGATGATGAGATAAAAGGTCTTGAATCTTCTAATGCAGATCTTAAAGATGAAAATAGTTCTTTACAGTCACAGGTTGCTGATTATGAAGAGCAGATTTCCGATTTATCATCGATAAATGATCAATATGCTCCTTTGATTGATTTTGCTGACAATGATGCATCAGGTCAGGGCTACGATGATTTCTTTGTAAGTGATACCGTAGTTCATTTAAGTGGTGGAACAAAATCAATCAAGATTTTCTATGAGCCTGAAGATGGAACGATTTATCCATCAGTTGCGGATGGAGGAGTAGCTACCTGTTCATGGCAGGATGGCTGGGGTGATTCAGGTTATGTAGCAACACTTGATCTTACTCCTGTAGCAACCGGAATGACAACCGTAACCATATCAAATGATTTCAACGAAGAAAGCATTACCATTTTCGTAATCGTAGACTAAATCCGGGTTTCCCGCAGATGGTGGAAGGTCATTATGACCTGCACAAAGACATCCGCCATCTGCAGGATACCGAAGGTTAGCTGAGTTTTTCGATAGCAGCCTTGATGCGTTTGATAGTTTCTTCTTTGCCAAGGAGTGCCATAAGTTCAGTTGCTCCGCCTGGTGTTGCCTGTTTTCCGGAAACTGCAGTTCGAAGCGGCCACATTATGAAACCGGTTTTATATTCATGTGCTTCTCCAAATGTTTTTAGAGCTTCAAATAAAGAATCGTTGTCGAAGTGTTCTTGTGCTTCGATGAGAGGAAGAACTTTCTTTAAAAGTGAAAGGGAGTTTTCTGCATTGGTTTTCATCTTCTTGTGTGTATATAAATCTATAGAATAATCAGGTACTGCTTCAAGGAAGTCTATCTGATCCTTTATGTCAGGTAAAATTTCAATTCTGGTTTTGACCATGGCAGCAATCTTCTTGAAATCCATGTCGCGTGAAATGGTTTCTTTAATATACGGAAGTGCCATTTCATAAAATTCATCATCATCCATGGCTTTGATGTATTCGCCGTTCATCCATTTGAGTTTTGTCATATCAAGAACAGCAGGAGATTTGGACATATTTTTATAGTTAAATGCTTTAACTAATTCGTCTAAAGAATAGATCTCTCTGTTGTCCTCAGGACACCAGCCAAGCAGAGCAACAAAGTTTACTATGGCTTCTGTTAAAAATCCCTGTTCAAGCAAATCTTCGAAGGAAGAGTGACCTGAACGTTTGCTTAGCTTTTTGTGTTCTTCGTCGGTTATTAGAGGACAATGAATGTATACAGGGACTTCCCAACCAAACGCTTCATATAACCTGTTGTATTTTGGCGAGGATGAAAGGTATTCATTTCCTCTTACCACATGAGTTATACCCATAAGATGGTCATCTACAACATTTGCAAAATTATAAGTTGGAAAACCGTCTGACTTGATGAGTATCATATCATCAAGTTCTTCATTTGATACAGTGATATCGCCATATAGTTCATCCTTAAAGGTGGTTGTTCCTTCTAATGGATTATTTTGTCTTATTACATAAGGTTTGCCTGCCTTTAGGTTTGCCTCGATTTCTTCCTTGGAAAGATGAAGGCAGTGCTTGTCATATCTGCTTATGGTTTTACCTTCAAGCTCTGTTGTAAGGGTAGCAAGACGCTCTTCGTCACAGAAACAGTAGTATGCTTCTCCTTTTTCAATAAGCTGCTTGGCGTATTCGAGATATATGCCCTTTGCCTGTCTTTCACTTTGAACGTATGGACCAAAACCGCCATCTTTGTCAGGACCTTCGTCATGTATAAGTCCTGTTTTTTCAAGAGTTCTGTATATTATATCTACTGCACCCTCTACTTCACGCACCTGATCAGTATCTTCAATTCTTAAAATGAAGTCGCCGCCTTCGTGCTTGGCTATAAGGTAGGCGTAAAGAGCTGTTCTAAGGTTGCCGACATGCATTCTTCCGGTCGGACTGGGTGCAAACCTTGTTCTTATTTTTTTCATATTTTAATTTCTCCTATCTTCCAAAATATCTTTATGAATTATAGCAAAGTAAAAAATAATTTACAACCATTATTCGATTTAGTGTCATTATTATTATTGATTATTCCATTTTTTTTTAGTATACTTATATACGTATGTTAACTGAAATTATTATTTTGATGTTATATATTGTAGAAAAGTGTATAATGAAACTAATTTTACAAAGGCTGGTAATGAAAAATGAGTGATTCGATAATTTCAATGTTTTTTTTAGGTGTTTTGGGAGTTCTATTTATACTTCTTGTTGTACTTACCATAGTTCTTATAGTCACTAGAAAAAAAGGCGATGAAGAAGAGTACGATGAGTATGAAGATGATATAAGTGATACATATGATGACGGTGAATATGATGAATCATATGCCGGAGAAAATGAAGAGGAATATGATGAATCATATGCCGGAGGAAATGAAGAGGAATATGATGACTATCAGGATGAATCCGGTTACGATGAAGATACGGTATTAGATGAAGTTAATAATGATTCCCGATATGATGATGCCCAAGAGAAAGAAAATGTAAAAGATGATGCATATACTGATGCTGAGAAAGATAATGTTGAGGATAATAATACCAAAATAAAAAACAATGTTTCGGATATATACGAAGATGAAGATAACAATGATTCAAATGATGAAAATGAATCAGATGAAGAAAATGTTTATAGTGATGAATTAGGTGATTATTCTGATTCTGCATTTGCTCCATATAAAGAGGAAGAAGGCTTATATAATGAAGAGGCAATTATGGCTTCTGTTAAGGAAGCAGAGGCTATGTCTGAGGCTGTTATATATGGTAAGAATGAAACAGAAGCAATGTTTGGTATAAGTGACGAACTTGATTCTTATAAGAAAAAACCTGTTAAAAAATCAACTGTTTCAAGTACTGACGAGTTTTACTGGTATAATAAGATGGATGTGGCAGAAAAACCTTCTTACAAGACAAAAGAGATGTATTATCATTATTTCAATCTTCCAAAGGACTGCATAGAAGATCTTCTTGTTGAAATGTATGATTGTGCTTTGGTAAGAACTGAGGAAATAAGATATATAGCTTATGGTATAGAACCAAAAGCTGTTTCTATCAAGGATATTTTATCAGAAGGAAATTATTATTATTCTGACCAGCCTAAGAAAAAAGAACCAATGCCGCAGGATCTGATTAAGATATATGAAAAGTGGTGCGGTTATGTTGATAAGTTATTTGACAAGGTGGAAATTCATGCAGATGAATTTACCATACAGGAAATCAGAAAAATGTTATGTGAGTTTGGACGTAATGATGTGGATGTAATTTTAGAGGGAAAGTAAAAATTAAAGCCAGTGTTATATATAATCTTATTATATATAATATGGCTTTAATATTTGTTACTTGCTTTTTATATAATAATTTTTTATGGCATAAAAGGTTTCGTCACTCAAATCATGCTCTATTTTACATGCATCCTTTAAGGCAATGTCTTCATTTACACCTAATGACATAAGTAATGATGATATGATTTTATGCCTTTCGTAGATTTTTTCAGCTATAGAAAGACCGGTATCCGTAAGTGACAGATGTCCCTTATCGTCTATGTTGACGTAGCCATTTTCACGAAGATTTTTAAGATATACGCTGACACTTGGCTTGGATATACCGAGATGGTTAACTATATCTATGGCACGTACGAATTCTTTTTTTTCACTTATTATTAGTATGGATTCTAAATAATCCTCTGCTGATTCCTGTATTTTCATAGTAACACCCCTTGTTTATAAATATTTTTGATTATATCATATTATATTTTTTTTTTCAATTAAATCAATATATTGTAGGAGGCAGATAAATGAAAAAGAAAATTACAGTTTTCTTTCTGCTTATAATATGTGTATGTGTTGTGTCATGTGGGAAAAAAGAAGAAGCACCGGAATTTGCGGATGCTTTGTTTGTTAAGCTTTCATACACACCGGTGGATATTAATAGTGATGAACTAACGTATACCATAAATATTGAAATATATCAGGATTCAACCATGCGTATATACGCTGATGATTTTATAAAATGGTATGGCGATGAAGAACCTGAAACAATTAATATAAGCATAAGTAATGAAGATTTGGAAAATGTAAAAAAAAGTATTATAGAGAATGATCTTTACAGCATGCAAAGAGATGTTGGCAACAAAGATAATATGGCCGGAGTAAAAAAGAGTCTGATTATCTATACAAAAGACGGGGAATATTCGGTATATGGGATAAATCCGTCAAATAAAAGATTTAATTATGTCTTTGATATGATAACGGATCTAAATCGTGAGGAACTTGTTGACTATATTGACAGCATAGATTTGATTCAAAAAAATGGTGCTAAAAATGATGTCGGTATATATATAACAGATGAAGACGATAATATTATATTTAAAAAGAAGATATAGATGACATATTTATTGAGTATTTTTATGAAGATGATTACAAAGTGGATGAATCAGATGGTTTGAAGGAATCAGATGATTACGAAATAGAAGAATCAAATGATTTTGCTTTTGAAGAATCAGATGATTATGGTCTTGAAGACTCAGATGATGAAGTTGTTTCACATATAAAAATTGCATTTAAAATAAATGACTCTGTATCTGACACACTAAATGATATGACATTTTATCTGGAGGAAGATGAATATGTTTTCCTTAAACTATATAATGACAATGTTTTTAAAATGGCATTAGTTGCATATAAAGAAAAAGATAAAAATCTCATATATTCAGGAGTAAACTATGATGGATATGATGACGAAGAGATTATGGATATTATAAAAGAATTAAAGGAAGGTTTAGAATAAATTAAGAAATGTAATATAGTAAGTATATTGACATTTTACATATCTTGGATAAAATATTATTATTGTAATATTTTTATGTTTTGGAAAGATGAGGATATTATATGAGTGATTTAAAAGCGGTTATTTTGGCGGCAGGTAAGGGAACAAGGATGAATTCAGAACTTCCGAAGGTTATCCATAAATGTGACGGACAGCCTATGGTTCATTATGTTATAAAAGCTGCCAAGGATGCAGGCGCTATGGATGTATGTGTTATAGTTGGATATAAGGCAATGGAAACAAAAAAAGCCATTTATGATGTTGTTGATTTCAGAATTCAGAATGAACAGCTCGGAACCGGACATGCAGTTAAATGTGCGAGTGATTTTTTTGGAACAACAGGAGATGTTATAGTTTTATGCGGTGATACACCGCTTATAACCGGGGCAACACTTACAAGGTTGGTTGAACTTCATAGAAAACTTGCAAATGGTGTAACTGTACTTTCAGCTGTTGTTGAGGATTCGACCGGTTATGGACGTATTATAAGAGACGAACAAAATGGTTTTGTAAAGATTGTTGAGCAAAAGGATGCGACTCCCGAAGAGCAGGAAATAAAGGAAATTAATTCGGGTATGTATATTTTTAATGCCGAAGCACTTTCGGCAAGCCTTGCACTTTTAAATAATAACAATGCTGCGGGAGAGTATTATCTGACTGATACTATAGCACTTATAAAGAAGATTGGTTTAAGAGTTTCTGCTATGCCTCTTACGGGTGAGGATGTAGATGATATAATGGGTGTTAATACTCCGGAACAGCTAAAAAAAGCGGAAGAGATAATGCAAAGAAGAAACAGCTTAAAATAAAAGGTATTTGATATGAGGATTATTATAGGTCTTGGAAATCCTAAGGCAGAGTATGCAGGAACGAGGCATAATGTAGGGTTTTCTGTTATATATAATATAAGTGATTACTATAATATAAAGGTTGATACAAAGAAACATAAAGCACTTATTGGAAAAGGCGTGATTGAGGGTGAAAAGGTCATACTTGCCATGCCTCAGACATATATGAATTTATCAGGTGAAAGTGTTAGAGAACTGGTAGATTATTATAAATGTGACAATACAGATATAATTGTAATCTATGATGATATAAGTCTTGATGTAGGACGTATCCGTATCAGAAAAAAAGGAAGTGCCGGAGGACATAATGGAATAAAAAATATTATCGCTCATCTTGGCACCGATGTATTTACACGGATTAAGGTAGGAGTTGGAGAGAAACCGCCTAAAATGGATCTGGCGGATTATGTTCTGGGAAGATTTTCAAAGGATGAACAGCCTGTTATCAGGCAGGCGGCTGAAATGGCGAGAGAAGCTGTGGCTGACATTCTTACAGAGGATGCTGACCACGCAATGAATAAATTTAATTGATGGTAAGTTTAATATTTGGAGGTTCTTGATATGCAGGCTATTGTTTCGGCATTTATGGAAGAACCGGGATTTGCAGGATTAAGAGAAGATTTAAAGGGTAATAATTATCCTGTGCATGTTTGGGGTATGGACCGACATGTGGAGCCTCTTTTGATTAAAGCTTTAGAGAAAAAAGGAAAGCTTAAGCTTATAGTTACCTATGATGAAAAACGTGCAAGACAGATTGCAGGTGATTATAAGCTTTTTGACAGAGAGGTATATTATTATCCGGCAAAAGATGCTCTTTTTTATTATGCGGATATTCATAGCAATGAGACAGCCAAAAGCAGACTTGAAATTATAAGGCATATAGCCGAAAAGCATGCTGTAACGGTTGTTACCACGATAGAGGGTCTTATGGATAAGATACCTGATATAAGTCACATCGTGGAAAATCTGATTGATATAAAAAAAGATGAGAGTATTGACATAATTAAATTTTCTGAGAAACTTACAACCCTTGGTTATGAAAAAACAGTAATGGTAGAAGAACGTGGGCAGTTCTCGGTACGTGGAGGAATAATTGATATATTCCCACTTACGGAGGAGTGCCCTTATCGTGTTGAACTTTGGGGGGATGATGTATTTTCAATAAGAAGCTTTGATGTGGAGAGTCAGCGTTCCATAGAAGAGGTTGATGAAATAAGAATTTACCCTTCATGTGAAATGGTTCTTACAGATGAGCGTATAGGTAAGGGTATAACTGCAATAGAGAAGGAACATAAGGTACAGAGTACTAAGCTTAAAAAGGAATTTAGAACAGATGCGTATGCAAGATTAAATAAAATGGTCGAGACCGTAAAAGAGGAATTAAAGGAATTTAACTCTACCATGGGACTCGACAGTATGGTGGAGTATTTCTTTGATGATACGGTTTCTTTTCTGGATTATTTTCCGAAAGATGCTCAGATTTATATAGATGATCCCGAGAAAGTATATCATCAGGCAGATGTTTATACTCAGGAGTTTGCCATGTCTATGATGGGAAGGCTTGAGGGCGGATATATCCTTCCAAAACAGGCCGATGTTTTATATGACGGTAAAAAGATTGTAGCAAAGCTTTGTGAAAGGAAACTTTTGCTTGTATCGGAAAATTATCTGCCACAGAGAGTATGGAATGAAAAACATGAAGTTAATATTCAAACGAGAAGTCTTATAAGCTACAATAACAGTTTTGAATCTCTTATGTCGGATATAGAAAAGTGGAAAAAGAAGAAATTCAGGGTTGTAATACTCTCTCCATCAGCAACAAGGGCAAAAAGAAATGCTTCAGATCTTAGAGATAATGAGGTGTCGGCTTATTATATTGAAAAGGGTGACAGAAAACTCAAAGCAGGAGAGGTTATAACAGCTGTAGGACGAATTGAATCCGGCTTTGAGATAATAGGCGCAAAGCTTGTTGTTATCAGTGAGACTGATATATTTACATCAAGGGAAATCAAGAAAAAGAAAAAGTCTGCAAAGTATCACGGAGATAAAATTGGCAGCTTTTCGGATGTAAATATCGGTGATTATGTCGTTCATCAAAATTTTGGTGTAGGTATATATCGTGGTATAGAAAAGGTTGAGACAGACGGAAGACTTAAAGATTATATAAGCATAGAATATGCGAAGGAAAGTAAGCTTTTTGTGCCGGTTGAGCAGCTTGACATGATTGGCAAGTTTTCGGGTAAAGATGGAGCAAAGCCTAAGCTTAACAGACTCGGAGGAACTGATTGGGAAAAGGTAAGGACACGAGTTAAGGGACACGTATCAGATATTGCAAAAGAGCTTATTGATCTTTATGCAAAAAGACAGACTGTAAGAGGTTTCGCATATTCTCCTGATACGGTATGGCAGAGCGAGTTTGAAGAGCTTTTTCCATATGAGGAAACTATAGATCAGCAAAAGGCGATAGAGGAAACCAAGCATGACATGGAAAGTGATAAGATTATGGATCGTCTTATCTGTGGAGATGTTGGTTTCGGTAAAACGGAGATTGCCATAAGAGCAGCATTCAAGGCTGTTCAGGACAATAAGCAGGTGGCTTATCTTGTGCCTACAACTATACTTGCTGAGCAGCACTATGATACATTCGCAGAAAGAATGAAAAATTTTCCGATTAATATCAGGATGCTTTCAAGATTTTGTACAGCAAAGGAAATAAAACAAAACTTATCCGATTTAAAAAATGGTACGGCGGATATAATAATTGGGACACACAGACTTTTATCAAAGGATGTAGAGTTTAAAAATCTCGGTTTGCTTATAATTGATGAGGAGCAGAGATTTGGTGTAAAGCATAAGGAACAGATAAAACAGCTTAAGGTAAATGTCGATGTTCTTACGCTTACGGCAACTCCTATCCCGCGTACCCTTCATATGAGTATGGTTGGACTTAGGGATATAAGTCTTTTGGAGGAGGCTCCTATCGACAGAATGCCGATACAGACTTATATAATGGAGTATGATATTGAGTTCGTTAAGGAGGCCATTAACAGAGAGCTAAATCGTAATGGACAGGTTTATTATGTATATAACAGGGTAAATACCATAGAGGATATAACTGATTCACTCAGGGCTGTTATACCAAATGCAGTTATTGAATTTGCTCATGGTAAGATGAACGAGCGTGAACTTGAGGATATCATGAGAAGGTTTGTTAAAAAAGAGATAGATGTTCTGGTTTCTACTACAATAATTGAAACAGGGCTTGATATTCCAAATGTTAACACGATTATTATACATGATGCAGATAAGTTTGGATTGGCACAGCTTTATCAGCTTAGAGGACGAGTGGGAAGAACCAATAGAAGTGCTTATGCCTTTTTACTTTATAAGCGTGATAAAATGATTAAAGAAGTGGCTGAAAAAAGATTAAAGGCGATAAGGGAATTTACGGACCTCGGCTCAGGATATAAAATTTCTATGAAAGATCTTGAGATAAGAGGTGCAGGAAATCTTCTTGGTCAGGAACAGTCCGGTAATATAGAAGCAGTAGGATATGATTTATATTGCAAGATGTTAAATGATGCCATAAAGAGGCTTTCAGGCGAACATGAGGAAGCGGATTTTGTTACCTCAATCGAGCTTCCGGTTGAAGCATACATTCCTGAAACATATGTAAAAAGTGAGTATATAAAGCTGGATTTATACAAACGTATATCCAAATGTTCCACAAGAGAGGAAAATGATGATATAATAGAAGAGTTAGGTGACAGATTTGGTGAGGTTCCTAAATGCGTTTTAAGACTTTTTGATATTGCTTATCTAAAGGCTATGGCTCATAATGTATATATAACAGATATAAAATATATATCCGATACTATTTATTTTGTTATGTGGCCTAAGGCTCCGGTTAATCCTGAAAAGATGGATAAACTGCTTAAAAAATATAATGGGGATATGAAGTTTGTTGCTGATAAAAACGCAGGATTCAGACTTCCGGCATCGAAACTTATACCGGATGAGCTTATTGAAAAAACATTAAGTGCCGTCATGGATATAGGTGTTTTGTTTGAGGAGTAACAGGATAATTATTTTAAAGAGATAGGAGGCATATTATGAAAAAATTTGCTTCGTTGGTAGCTGCTTTTGGTTTGATATGTACATTTTTGTTTACCGGATGTGCCAATAACTCTGACGGTAAAAGTGACGTAAAGGATAGTACAGTGGTTTTTCAGTACGGTGATAATATAGTTACTAAGGCAGAGGTATATATATATATCAATACCATAAAGGAAAGATATGAAAGTCAGTATGGAAGTGATGTTTGGGCTCTTTCTCTTCCGGAGGATAGCAATGGAGAGATATCAATGGTCGATCTTACCAGGCAGGAGGTTGTAGATGAAATTATAAAAGTAAAAACCCTTTATGCTCATGCGAAAGATTATGATATTACGCTTACTGAAAAGGAAACTTCCGATATAGCAGATGATGCAAAAAAATTCTATGATGGTTTAACTGATAATGATAAGTCCTCTATGGATATGACTCTTGATAAGGTTAGTCAGGTTATGACTGAAAATGTAATTGCAAAAAAGGTTGAGGAAAAAATACTTGAAAATTCTCCTGTTGAGATATCTGACGAACAGGCAAGGGAAACTACTTTTTATGACATGTATTTTGAGTGCTATAATATAGATGATGATGGGACTATTGTTCCTTATGACAGTGATAAAAAGAGGCAGCAGTATGAACAGGCTTTATCTGCATGCAGCACACTTTCAACAACTGCATCCGATAGCGGTATAGATTTGGACAGTATAGAAAAACTTGCAGAATATTATAAACTTGAACATGCAAAGGAGCAGACACTCACACCGGAAGAAATTCTGGAAATGTATGGAGAGGATATATATAATCTTTTGTATAGTATGAAAAATGGTGACTATAGTACAGTGGTAGAAAGCGAATATGGATATCATGTTTTTTTGATGATAGCACTTACTGATGCGGATGCAACAGCTATGAAAAAAGAACAGATGACAGTTGATGCTATAGAAGATCAGCTTGCTGATACAATTGACGGATGGAAGAAGGCAATAGACGAGGATTTTATCTATCCGGATTCAGTAGATATGTCTGTATATGATACTATTTCTATAGTTACTGATTAAATAAATTGTATAAAAAATTCCTTTATGCAGATAATAATTTAAGGATTGCGATTGCGAAAGCTTAATCTCGCAATCGCTATTTTGATTTATTCAAAAAAATCTCTTTGTGTTGTCAGATGAAAGCATGGAGATAAATTGTATTTGTATGGAGGATTATATTATGTGGGGATATTTGATAGCGCTTTTATCAGGAGCTCTTATGAGTTTACAGGGAGTATTTAATACAGGCGTTACAAAACAGACATCAACATGGCTTGCTTCAGCCTGGGTTGCATTTTCCGGATTTGTAGCAGCTTTTATTATTTGGATAATATTTGAAAGAAATCAGGCCGGAATTATGTCACTTACTGAAGTTGATAATAAATATATGCTTTTGGGCGGAGTAATAGGGGCATTTATAACATGGACTGTTATAAAGAGCATGGCATCACTTGGACCTGCAAAAGCTGTACTTTTAATAGTTATAGCGCAGCTTTTGGTCGCTTATCTGATCGAACTATTTGGATGGTTTGGTGTTGAAAAAAATCAATTTGAGATTACAAAGCTTATAGGAATTATTGTTGCTATAGCAGGATTTATTGTTTTTCAATGGGAAAAATAAGACTGCATATTTAATTTTTTATTAAAAGTGTTGTAAAATTTTAATTTTTTTTGTAAAATATGTTATGTGTTTTGTATATGCAATATGGAATATTTTGCCTTTTTTTAAAGTGCCTTTATAAAAAAGGGGGATTTTCCATGAAGCGTATTTTATTATTTTTTTATATAAATTTTATATTGTGTTTTCTTATAGCATGTGGGGAAAAAGAGAGTTTTGTAAAAAACGGTTTAGATGATGAGATTGAAACAAAAAATGTAAATTCAGAATATTTATATCAGGAACATCAAGACGAAATATATGCTGTGTATGTGTGTGGCGCGGTTGTTAATCCCGGTGTTTATTATCTTGTCAATGATTCGATTAAGCAGGATGCCCTTGAAGCGGCAGGCGGTTTTTCGGATGGAGCTTGTGAGGAATATATTAATCTTGCCGAGCATATAAAAGATGGAGAGCAGATTTACTTTCCGTATGAGGACGAGAATATGAATGAAGCGTCAAATGGATATCAGGACGCTTATGATGCTGAGGGAAAGTTAAATATTAATCGTGCCGATAGAGAAAAACTTATGAGTCTTCCCGGTATAGGAGAAGCAAAGGCGGATGCTATATTAAGCTATAGGAATACTTATGGAGATTTTAAGACGATTGAAGATATAAAAAATATTACCGGTATTAAAGAGGGAGTTTATAATAAAATTAAGGATTATATAACGGTTGATTGAGGATTGATAAGATGAAAAAAGTGTTGGTTGTGGATGATGAAAAGTCAATTGTGAAAGGAATCAAGTATAGTCTTGAGCAGGATGATATGGAGGTCGATGTTGCCTATGACGGAGGAGAAGCTCTGGCTAAAGCTAAAGAAAATGTCTATGACATAATTCTTCTCGATATTATGCTTCCGGTACATACAGGACTTGAGGTTTGTCAGATGATCAGGGAATTTTCTAATGTACCGATAATTATGCTTACTGCAAAGGGCGAAGATATGGACAAGATACTTGGACTTGAGTATGGTGCAGATGATTATATAACTAAGCCGTTTAATATACTTGAGGTTAAAGCCAGAATCAAGGCTATTTTAAGACGTAATGGAAAAACTGTCACAGAGGTCGATAACTCCAAGATAATCGAAGTTAAAGGACTAAAAATTGATTTGGACAGCAGGCGTGTTTATATCGATGGGGAAGAGGTAAATCTTACAGCCAAAGAGTTTGATTTGATTTATCTTTTGGTATCTAATCCTAATAAGGTTTACTCAAGAGATCAGCTGCTTGATCTTATATGGGGTCCATCATATCCGGGCGATGCAAGAACAGTTGATGTTCACGTTAGAAGACTGCGTGAGAAGATAGAAACCACTCCTGCAACACCTAAATATGTACATACAAAATGGGGAGTCGGATACTATTTTTCATAATCAATAATTGTTTTATAAAGTGAATTTTTTATATCATCATTGGCGAAGGAAAGCTCGATACTGTTTTCGTAAAGCAGTAACAGTTCTTCCTTCGCTATATTTAATTTATCAATTATATAATTATATTCCCGTGTCATAGTTGTATTACTTACCGTACGATTATCCGTGTTAACGGTAGCCTTTATGCCGTAGTCAATAAAATGTCTTAAAGGATAATCTGTACCCGGTTTTACGGCTTTTGTCTGATAGTTGGATGTAGGACAAAGTTCGAAACCGATGTGTTTTTCTTTGCACTGTTCCATAAGGGCTTTATCTTCTGCAAGACATATACCGTGTCCTATGCGTTTTGCTCCTGCATCAACTGCTATTTTTATGTTTTTTACCCGACCACACTCTCCTGAGTGAATTGTAAATGGAAATTCCAGTCTTTTGGCTTCTTCAAAAAGATATATGAAATTTTCGTTAGGGAAACCTGCCTCATCTCCTGCCAAATCCATAGCACATATACCATGGTTAAGGTATTCGCGGCCTGATCTTAACATATCCAGGTTCTGCTCTTTACTATGATGACGCATAGCACATATTATTATGTTTGAAAAAACCCCGTATTTTTTATATCCGTCCTGACTACCTTCGATTACCGCTTCATATATATCTTTATAATTAAGGGTGTTATTTTTACTGAGTGTCGGAGCAAATCTAATCTCAAGATACGTTATATTTTCAGATTTGGCCTGTCGTATAACTTCAATTACAGCACATTTAAGATTATCATAATTTTGAAGTGCAGATACAGGAATATCAAATTTGGTAAGATATTCTGCAAGACTTGAACAATCATAAGGAGCTATAAGTTCATTTATATCTATATTTTTATTAAGGTGTTTTTCTAAAAATTCATGGCTTAATGAACCGTCAAGATGGCAGTGTAAATCAATTTTAGGTAAGTGCTTAAAAATAGTCATACAAAACATCCTTTCATCAATAATATAATTATATTTTATCAATTATACACTTGTTTAACAAGTGTCTTGCTGTAGAAAATTATGTGTGATATTATGAATGATATGAAACTGAAATGGAGATAGTATTGTGAGCGTTTTTTCTAAGAAGAAAGATGGAATCAGTCTTAAGCTTTTTGTAGCATCTGTAATAATTATAGTTTGTGCAGCTTCTATAGGCATATATGCTTTAATTTCCGAAAAGGTGTATTATGCACAGTATAAAAAAGATATTTTAGATGATGTGGATAAGCATACTGATATAATTGCAAGGCTTATAATTGAAAATGATATATCGGATTTAGAAACAGATCCTTATGAAGATGATTCATTAACTGAAGATGGACTTGATTTTAATGGAGGAGATTCGCATACAGAAACGGATCCTATGGAAAAAAATTTATATTCAGATATGGATTCGGATATTGAACTTATGGCATCCGTTTATGGTGGTCGAATTATTATAATTGATTCCAACTATAGAATTATAAAGGATTCTTCCGGTAAGAGAGAAGGAGAATTTATTATAAGTGAGAAGTTCATGGAGGCGATGCTTGGAAGCGACAGCAAATATATAACAGAGAAAAAAAATTATATCCAGTATATAAGAAAGATAAAGGATAATGATGGAAATAACGCAGGACTTATAGTGGTTCAAATTTCAAGAAATAAGCTGGAAGGTATTAATGAAGCTGTTTCAGCAAAGCTTATTGTGGTATTTCTTATTATTTTAGTTTTATGCATTATAATTGCTTACTATATCAGTTCATTTAGTGTACGCGATTTAAGGTATATCAATAATCAGATGGATATAGCGCAAAACGGACATCTGGATGAGCTTATAAAAGAAAAGGGATTTATGGAATTCAGAAATTTGATAAGTAACTATAATGAAACTATAGAAAAACTTGCTGATATAGACTCAAGCAGACAGGAATTTGTTTCAAATGTGTCACATGAGTTAAAGACACCTATAACATCTATGAAAGTTCTGGCAGATTCACTTGTTCAAAATGAGGATGCGGATCTTGATATGTACAAAGAGTTTATGAGTGACATAGTGGATGAGATAGACAGGGAAAGCAAGATAATAACAGATTTGCTTACACTGGTTAAAATGGATAAAAAATCTGCAGAATTAAATATTGAGGAGATTAATATAAATAATCTTTTGGATATTATTTTGAAAAGAGTTATTCCTATAGCTAATCAACGTAATATTGAAATCACATATGAAAGCTATAGGGATGTAGTGGCTGAGGTTGATGAGGTTAAACTGAGTCTTGCTCTTTCCAATATTATTGAAAATGCTGTTAAGTACAACATAGATAACGGATGGGTGAAGGTGACATTAAATGCTGACCATAAGTTTTTTCATGTAAAGGTTGCTGACTCAGGAGTGGGAATTCCAGATGATTGCAAATCTCTGGTATTTGAGAGGTTCTATAGAGTAGATAAGGCCAGAAGCCGTGATACCGGAGGAACAGGTCTTGGACTTGCAATTACCAAAAATGTTATAAGTATGCATAATGGAACTATAAAGCTTTACAGTGAGTCGGGTGAAGGCACTACATTTACGATTAAAATTCCGCTTAAGAGGGGATAAACGAACATGAACGATAAAAGAAAAAAAATGAATATTATATTGTCGATGATTACTTTCTTTTTCGTTTTGACCGGTATGCTGTTTT
>JAFUEG010000012.1 GCA_017464045.1 Lachnospiraceae bacterium | reverse complement strand
TCGTTATGGCAACGTCAAAGAGAGCAAGACAGATTATTGCAGGAGATGAACCTCTTGTTGAGGCTAGTGATAAGAAACCTTTATCAATAGCTGTTGAAGAGTTATACAGTGGTAAGGTAAAAGTTATCGGAGACGATGAATAAATAATTACAGGGCTGTCGCATGTATGCAGCAGCCCTTAATTACTTTTTGGGAGGTTTTTGTATGAAACTTTTGGAATTAGTTGACGGACTTCATTTTGATGTGCTTTGCGGAAGCATGGATACAGAGGTTAAAGATATAAAAAATGACTCAAGAAAAGTAGTTGAAGGAGATCTTTTCTTTTGTATATCAGGTGCGGTTTCTGATGGACATAAGTATGCAGAGGATGTAATAAAAAAGGGTGCAGTTGTACTCGTTGTAGAAAAAGCTATTAATACAGAGGTACCTAATTATGTTACTGTTATAAAGGTTGATAATTCGCGTTATGCGATGGGAGTAATCAGTTCGAAATTTTATGGAGAACCATCAAAAAAACTTACTGTTATAGGTATAACCGGTACAAAGGGTAAGACTACAACTACATACATGATACGTGAGATGCTTGAAGCAGCCGGAAAAAGAACAGGTCTTATCGGAACTATAGAGATTCTTGATGGGGTAGATAAAATACCTGCTAAAAACACTACTCCTGAATCAATAGTACTTCATAAAACACTTAAATGTATGGTAGATAACGGACTTGAAGCAGTTGTTATGGAAGTGTCATCACAGGGGCTTATGCTTGACAGGGTAGCCGGAGTTGATTTCGATTATGGTATATTTACAAATCTCTCTAAGGATCACATAGGACCAAATGAGCATAAAACCTTTGAAGAATATACTATGTGGAAAGCTAAACTTTTCACACTTTGTAAAGTCGGTATATTTAACCTGGATGATAAGTTTATGAGTGAAATGACTAAGACTGCAAAATGCGATATAATTACCTATGGAATGAATAAAGATGCTGATTATGCTGCCGGTGATTTCAGGTTATATAATAAGGGTGGAGTTTTAGGTATAGAGTACAATTTATCCGGAAGAAAAAATGCAGATATAATAGTTGATCTTCCGGGCGAATTTTCCGTACACAACTCACTTGCCGCTATAGCTATCGCAGATTTGCTGGATGTTCCTATGGAGGATATTAAGGTTATATTAAGGTCTATAAAGGTACGTGGAAGAGTTGAAATGATACCGATTTCAGATGAGTTTACGATTATGATAGATTATGCTCATAATGCGATGGCATTAGAGAGCCTTCTTACTGCACTTAAGGCTTACAAGCCTAAGAGGCTTGTTACACTTTTCGGATGTGGAGGAAACCGTTCCAAAGACAGAAGATATGAAATGGGTGAGGTTTCCGGAAATCTTTCGGATTTTACAATTATTACCAGTGATAATCCAAGAGACGAGGAGCCTCTGGATATAATAAATGATATTAAAACAGGTATAAGTAAAACTGACGGAGAATATATAGAAATTCCTGACAGAAAGGAAGCTATAAGATATGCCATAATGAATGGAAGAAGTGGTGATGTTATAGTTCTTGCGGGAAAGGGACATGAGGATTATCAGGAGATAAAAGGTGTTAAGCATCATATGGACGAAAGAGACCTGATAAAAGAAGTTTTGGAGGAAGAAGATGTCACAAAAATATGCGGATATAATAATAGATATTTCGCATGAGGCTATAGATAAAACATTTCAATATATAATACCTGAAGAACTTATTGAAACGGTTTGTATCGGCATGCAGGTTGAGGTTCCCTTTGGAAGATATAATAAGACAAGAAAGGGTTATATAATAGATATAACTGATAAGGCATCATTTGATGCGGAAAAGTTAAAATCTATAGCCGGAATCTCTGATAAGAGCATACGTATAGAGGGTAACTTAATAAGGCTTGCGTCTTTTATTCATAAAACATATGGATCTACCATGATAAATGCACTTAAGACTGTTATGCCGGTTAAAGAAAAAGTAAGAAAGACAGAGCAAAGAATTACAGAAGAGGAATTCGAACTTAAAAATGAACCGGTTCAATGTTTAAGTGATGAGCAGATAAAACTTATAGATGAGTTTAAAACGGATTATAATAATGAGGTAAGAAGAACCTATCTGCTTTCCGGAATTACAGGCAGTGGGAAGACTGAGGTTTATATTGGATGTATTAAAGAAGTTATAAAATGTGGAAAACAGGCTATAGTGCTTATTCCGGAAATAGCTCTTACTTATCAGAATGTTGCGAGATTTAAACAGCATTTTGGAAACAGGGTAGCGGTTATCAATTCAAAGCAGAGTAAAGGCGAAAGATATCTTGAGTTTGAGCGTGTAAGGAATCGAGAGGTTGATGTGATTATAGGACCAAGGTCTGCGCTTTTTGCTCCTTGCGATGAGTTGGGTCTTATAATTATTGATGAAGAGCATGATATGGCATATAAAAGTGATCAGTCACCCAAATATCATGCAAGAGAGGTTGCAAAGGAAAGAGCAAGGCTAGAACATGCCTCTCTTATATTGGGCTCTGCAACACCTTCTGTAGAAAGCTACAGCAAGGCAAAGCTTGGACATTATAAACTATGGAAGCTTGAAAAAAGACCTGATGGAGTAAGCCTTCCGGATATATCCATAGTTGATATGAGGGATGAACTTCATCTGGGAAACAGAAGTATAATAAGTAATTCGCTTAGAAGTGCCATCAATGGATGTCTGGAAAGAAAAGAACAGATTATGCTTTTTATTAACAGGCGGGGTTTTAACAGTTTTGTATCCTGCAGAGAGTGTGGCGAGGTAATAAAGTGTCCGAAATGTGATGTGGCACTTTCGTTGCATAATAATGGATTTATGATGTGTCATTATTGCGGACATATAGAAAGAGCTCACAAGGAATGTCCTAAGTGTAAATCGAAGCTTATAGGCGGCTTTGGTACAGGAACCGAAAAAGTTGAGGAAGAGGTAAAGAAAATATTTCCTCAGGCTAAGACACTCAGGATGGATAAGGATACAACAGCGAAAAAAGGAGCTCAAAGCAGCATAATAAATCAGTTTTTAAATCATAAGGCAGATATACTCATAGGTACACAGATGATAGTAAAGGGACATGATTTTTCCAACGTTACTTTGGTTGGGATTCTTCTTGCCGATATCTCTCTTTTTTCAAATGACTATATGGCAGGAGAGAGAACCTTTGATCTTTTGACACAGGCAGCGGGAAGAGTGGGACGAAGTGAAAAGAAGGGAAATGTTATAATTCAGACCTATCAGCCGGAGCATTATGCTATAGCTACTGCTAAAAATCAAAATTATGATGATTTCTTTGATATGGAAATGAGTTATAGAAGTCTGCTTAAGTATCCTCCGGTTTACAATATGATGGTTATGCTTATGACTTCAGATAACTACGACAGCCTTTCAGAGAAAACAAAAAGAGTAGAAAAACATTTGAAGCATATCTGTACGGGAGATAAAAAAATCAGAATAATAGGACCGGCAGATGCATCAATTGTAAGGATTAATGATATTTACAGAAGGGTAATATATATAAAAGCCGATGACCTTGAAAAGCTGAGAAGGATAAGAGAAGCATTTGATGACTATGATTTTGATGGAATTAGTCTGATGTTTGATGTTAACCCGGTCAATACTTATTAGGTATTGGCTGAGATAAATGTTTATAAATAATGTTGGATTACAAAGAAAAGAGGTATAAAGATGGCTATAAGAAATATTAGAATTGACGGAGATGACATTTTAAGGAAACATTGTAAGCCGGTTGAAAAGATGACCAACAGAATAAGCACATTAATTGATGATATGTTTGATACCATGTATGATGCCAATGGTGTAGGACTTGCGGCTCCTCAGGTTGGAATATTAAAAAGGATAGTTGTTATAGATGTCATGGACGACAATCCTCTTGCACTTATAAATCCTGTCATAGTTTCTTCTGACGGAGAACAGGAGGGTGAAGAAGGCTGTCTTAGTCTTCCGGGACTTTCGGGAAACGTAAAGCGCCCTAATCATGTAGTATGTAAGGCTCTTGACAGGGATATGAATGAGATAACTGTAGAGGGAGAGGGACTTTTGGCAAGAGCTATATGCCATGAGCTTGATCATCTTGATGGAATTCTTTATAAGGATCTTGCTACAGATGGACTTCACAGTATAGATACACCGCCTTCAGATGATGAAGAGTAGAACTGTTTAATATAATAAAAAGAGATTGTTTAATCGGCAGAAGATTCAGTTGACTATAGAGGCTTTTGCTGTATATATGAATTTTGAGGTGAAATATATGAAAATTGTTTATATGGGAACACCTGACTTCGCAGTGTATCCATTAAAGGCACTCGTAGAAGCGGGACACAAGGTTTCTCTTGTTATTAGTCAGCCTGATAAGGCAAAGGGAAGAAGTAACAAGCCTGTTCCTACTCCTGTCAAGGCAGCTGCTACAGAACTTGGTATAGATGTATTTCAACCGGAGAAAATTAAGGATGAATCAGCGGTTGCAAAGATAAAAAAAAGCAAGCCGGACGTTATAGTCGTAGCTGCTTATGGACAGATACTTCCGGAAAGTATACTTAACATACCGGAATATGGATGCATAAATATACATGCATCACTTTTACCGAAATACAGAGGTGCAGCACCTATAGAATGGTCTATAATTGATGGATGTGAAAAAACGGGTGTAACGACCATGTATATGGAAAAAGGACTTGATACAGGCGATATGATAGAAAAAGCTGAGGTTGATATAGAGCCTGATGATACAGGTGAAACTCTTCATGACAAGCTTGCTTTATGCGGTGCAAATCTTATAATCTCCACCTTAAAAGCATTAGAGGATAAAACAGCTGTAAGAACAAAACAGGATGATTCGGAAAGTTCATACGCACATATGCTTACAAAGGAACTTGGAAAACTTGATTTTAATATGCCGGCAGTAAAGCTTGAAAGACTAATAAGAGGTCTTATCCCGTGGCCTTGTGCATATACAAGGATAGATGGTAAAAATGTAAAGATACTTAAAGCTCGTGTAGCAGATAAAACAAATCCGGCATATGAAACCGGTACTCCGGGTGAGATAATAGAGGTAACTAAAAAAACGTTTACTGTAAAATGTAAAGAAGGAGCATTAACGGTGCTTTCGCTTCAGCCTGAAGGTAAAAAAGTTATGGATACGGTATCGTTTTTAAATGGTAATAAACTTAGTATTCATAGTATGGTCGGAGAATAATTATTCGGAGAAAATTTATGTCAGATGAAAGAGATATAGTTTTGGATATCCTTATGGATATCGATACAAACAATACCTTTTCAAATATAGCTTTAAATAAAGCGTTAAAGAAAAATCAATTTATCGAAAAAAATAAGAGAGCCTTTATCACAAGGCTCTCTGAAGGTGTTGTTGAAACACGTATCAAGCTTGATTATATTATAAATCAATATTCAAAGTTAAAATCAAACAAGCTGAAGCCTATGATAAGATGCATTATCAGAATGGGTGTTTATCAGCTTATTTTTATGGACAGTGTACCGGACAGTGCTGCATGTAATGAATCTGTTAAGCTTGCAAAAAAACACGGATTTGCGGGACTCTCGGGATATGTAAACGGTGTACTTAGAAGTATTGCAAAAAATAAGGACAATATAAAATATCCTGATAAGGAAAAGGAGTATATCGCATATCTTTCTGTAGAGTATTCTGTTCCGGAAGGATTAATAAAAAAATTAAAAAAAGATTATCCGGATGATTATGAGCAAATTCTTGCCGGTTGTTTTATTGAAAGAGAAACCTCAATCAGGGTTCATACTCCTATAATATCAGTTGATGAGCTTAAAGATAAGATAGCAAAGGAAGGAATAAAGGTTTCTAAAGGATATTACTCAGTTAAAGCGCTTCTTATATCAGGATATGATTTTATTAAAAAGGTGCCGGGATATAAGGAGGGAGAATTTACAGTTCAGGATGAAAGTTCCATATGTGCTGTAAATGAAGCGTTTAATCAGATAAATGAAATATCCGATGATTTTACTCTTCTTGATATATGCGCAGCTCCGGGAGGTAAAACAACTGCTGCACTTGAAGCTATGGCGGACATATCAAAGGCAGATATAGGGAGCGTTTATTCGCTTGATATATCAGAAGATAAGTTATCTTTGATTGAAGATAATGTAGACAGACTCGGATATGATAATGTTGTTATAGGTCAGCATGATGCCACAAAGCATATAGATAAAGAAGAATTTAATTATGATTTTGATGATAATACCGATATGGTCATAGCTGATGTACCATGCTCAGGCCTTGGTATAATCGGACGAAAAAATGATATAAAATATCGTGTAAGTGAGGAACAGATAAAAGAGCTTATAAGCCTGCAGGATAAGATACTTGAAAATGCTGCCTCATATGTAAAAAGCGGCGGTGTGCTTTTATACAGCACATGTACAATTAATCCGGAAGAAAATGATGAAAGAGTAGAGAAACTTTTGGAAAAAAGAAATGATTTCAAGCTTATTAAAAAAAGACAGTTTTTGCAGGGAATAGATAAATGTGACGGATTCTTTTTTGCGATATTAAAGAGAGAGTAACAGCATAACTTATAGCGAACATAAAATAAAAATTTGAGAATATACATATGATTTTAGAGTGAAATACATAG
The DNA here is from genome assembly GCA_017464045.1 of Lachnospiraceae bacterium. The sequence goes on along the minus strand of JAFUEG010000012.1, from coordinate 947 downwards.
TGTTTTGAGGAAAAAGATGTACAATTTACCTGAAGAAAAAACAGAAAAAATCGATATAAAATCCATGTACCGTGATGAGCTCACGGACCACGTTAAGGAAATGGGTCTTCCTGCATTTAGGGCAAAGCAGCTTTTTAGCTGGATGCATGAAAAGTTTGTGGGAGATACTGATTCCATGACCAATCTTCCCAAGGATATGCGGGAAAGAATAAAGGAAGACGGATTTGTAGTACTTAAAGAAGAAACAAGACAGGTTTCAAAAAAGGATGGAACTGTTAAGTTTTTATTTAAACTATATGACGGACAGATGATTGAAACTGTATTTATGAGATATTCGTATGGTAATTCCGTATGTATATCCTCGCAGGCGGGATGTCGTATGGGGTGCAGATTCTGTGCTTCAACCATAGGAGGTTTAGTCAGAAATTTAAGTGCCTCGGAGATGCTTGAGCAGGTATATGCCACCATGCGTCTTACAGGCGAAAGAATATCAAATATAGTTATTATGGGTACGGGTGAACCTCTTGATAATTATGATAATGTTATAAGGTTTATCAGACTCATAACTGATGAAAAGGGATACAACTTAAGTATGAGAAATATAACCATGTCTACATGCGGCATAGTTCCAAAGATAGATGAACTTGCAGATGAAAAGCTTGCCATAACACTTGCTATATCCCTTCATGCTCCTAATGATGAAAAAAGACGAAGTCTTATGCCGATTGCAGAAAAATACAGCATAAAAGAGATTCTTGATGCATGCAGAAGATACTTTGAAATTACCGGAAGAAGAATAAGTTTTGAATATAGCCTTGTGAAAGGGCAAAATGACAGTAAAGAGGATGCACTGGAATTATCAAGGCTTCTTAAGGGTTTAAACTGTCATGTTAATTTAATACCTGTAAATACCATAGAAGAAAGGGATTTTGAAAAAGGAGATGATA
>JAFUEG010000202.1 GCA_017464045.1 Lachnospiraceae bacterium | reverse complement strand
TACGTGGATGATTAATGATGTCAGGTTGTTTAAAATTCTTGATGGAATAATTAGTGAGGAAGATTTTTATGAAGAGGATATACAGCCGATTGCACAGAAATTATTTAAACAATATAGAGAAAAAGGAGATGTGATGCCTTCGAGCATACTCAATTATTATGATGATGTAGATGATCAGAGGCGTGCTGCCCAGGTTATGCAAACGGAGTTGCCGTTTGAAATGGATGATGATGAAAAAGAAAAAGCTATTAATGATCTGGTAAAAAAGACAAAGATGAGCTACATTGATTGGAAACTTCCTCAGTGCACTGATGATGCAAAGGAATTTCAACAATTGGTTGTATTGAAGGCAAAAGTGTCAAAATTACATATTTCATATAATAATGGATAAAATATTATCACTATGGGAGGATATTTATAAAATGGCAGAGAGAAAAAAGAAGGTTAAGGAAACTGTAAATGAGGAAATGGTTAAGGATGAAAATCAGATACAGGATAATGACGAGGTAAAGGCAAAGTTTGAAGCAAAGATGAATGAGCTTCTTGAGATGGCTAAAAAGAAGAAAAACGTCATAGAGGATACAGAAATTATAGATCATTTCAAAGATTGTAAGGAAATAGAATTAAATACTGAAAGAATGACCATGATTTTTGATTATCTTGAGGCTCATAATGTTGATGTACTTAATATAACCGCGGATGATGATGACGAAGAGCCGGATGATTTACTCCTTGCGGCAGAGGAAGAGGATATGGATGTTGATGTTGAACATCTTGATCTTTCTGTACCTGATGGAGTAAGTATAGAAGATCCTGTTAGAATGTATCTTAAAGAAATCGGTAAAGTACCTCTTCTTTCTGCTGAGGAAGAAATAGAACTTGCCAAAAAGATGGAAGAAGGTGGAGAGGAAGGCGAGGCAGCCAAGAAAAAGCTTGCAGAGGCTAATCTCCGTCTTGTAGTCAGTATTGCAAAAAGGTATGTTGGAAGAGGTATGCTTTTCCTTGATCTTATACAGGAGGGAAATCTCGGCCTTATAAAAGCAGTAGAAAAGTTTGATTATAGAAAGGGGTATAAGTTTTCTACTTATGCTACTTGGTGGATAAGACAGGCTATTACAAGAGCTATCGCAGATCAGGCAAGAACAATACGTATACCTGTCCATATGGTTGAGACAATCAACAAGCTTATCAGAGTTTCCAGACAGCTCTTACAGGAGCTTGGAAGAGAACCTCTTCCTGAGGAAATTGCTGAAGAAATGGATATACCTGTTGAAAGAGTAAGAGAAATTCTTAAGATTTCGCAGGAACCTGTTTCTCTGGAAACTCCTATCGGTGAAGAGGAAGACAGTCATCTCGGAGATTTCATTCAGGATGAAAATGTACCTGTTCCGGCTGAGGCAGCAGCATTTACGCTTCTCAAGGAACAGCTGGTTGAGGTTCTCGGAACTCTTACCGACAGAGAGCAAAAGGTTCTAAAGTTAAGATTTGGTCTTGATGATGGAAGAGCAAGAACTTTGGAAGAGGTAGGTAAGGAGTTCAATGTCACAAGAGAGCGTATAAGACAGATAGAGGCTAAGGCATTGAGAAAGCTCAGACATCCTAGCAGAAGCAGAAAGCTTAAGGATTATCTTGATGACAATAATTAATAGGTAAAAAGTATGGCACATGTTAAATTATCATCCAGAATGCAGGCAATAGCGGATATGGCTGATGGCAGGGTCGCGGCAGATATAGGCTGCGACCATGCATTTGTTTCAATATATCTTGTAAAGGAAAAGGACTTTGAAAAGGTTATAGCCATGGATGTGAGAAAAGGCCCTTTGGAAATTGCAAAGAAAAATATCAGTCTGTATGAGATTGAAGATAAAATTGACATAAGGCTTTCCAATGGCTTCGACGAGCTTGCTGTAAATGAGGCAGATACCGCAATAATAGCCGGTATGGGCGGTGAGCTTATGGTGGACATATTAAAGCGCGGAAAGATACATACGGATAATGATATAGCTTTAATACTTCAACCACAGTCCGAGCCGGAAAAGGTAAGGAAGTATATACTTGATATCGGTTATAAAATCACTGATGAGGTTATGCTTATCGATGAGGAAAAGTATTATGTGGTTATAAAGGCTGATAAACGTGATAATGTAGATAAGAAAAATAAATCAGATATATGTGATGCGGCTGATGAGGATAATAAGCATTATAAGTCTGATGATAAACCATATAATCATAGTGAGCTTTTATACGGAAGAATCCTGATAGATAAAAAGGATATCATTCTTAAAGATTACCTTGAAAAGCTACTTGATAAAAATAATAAGCTTATAATATCTTTAGAGGCTGCGGGAACGGAGCATGCGTTAAAAAAGATTCAAGAATTAAGACAGGAAGAAAGATATATAAAGGATGTTTTGAATAAGATAGCATAGATAACTGTGAAGATGTGCACTTTATATTGCAGAGGAGATAATTATGCTTTGTAGTGAGATAGTAAGTATACTCGATAAGCAGTCCCCACCGGAGTACGCTCTTGACTGGGACAATGTGGGACTTTTGGTCGGAAGAAAGAATAAGGAAGTTAAAAAGCTTCTTCTTGTAGTTGACGCTACAAGAGAGGTTTGTGAATATGCTATTGAAAACGGCTTTGATATGATTGTATCGCATCATCCTATGATATTCAAAAGTGTAAAAAAGATAAATGACGGTTCGGTATTGGGTGAGAAGATATTATCTCTTGCAGAGGCAGGAGTTTGCTATTATGCCATGCATACCAACTTTGATACCAAGGGCGGTATGGGTAAAGAGGCTGCCAAAATATTAGGACTTAAAAATATGGAGGTCCTTGAAGAGACCTTAAACGGAGAGGGAATAGGAGAGGTTGGTATAGCTGATAAGGTCTATTCCTTATATGAATATGCAAAGCTTGTAAAAGAAAAATTTGATTTAAATAATGTGATGATTTATGGAAAGAGAGATGCTAAAATCGAGAAAATTGCTATCTGTCCGGGTTCCGGAAAGAGCGTAATAGGTGAAGCAATTTCAAAAAATGCAGATTGCCTGATAACAGGAGATATAGGACATCACGACGGTATAGATGCTGTTGAGGCAGGACTTACAATTATAGATGCGTCTCATTATGGAATAGAAAAGATTTTTATGACATATATGTATAATTATCTGAAGGATTTTCTTACTGATGTCGATATGGAAATTCTTGATGTGGGTGTACCTTTTGAAGTTATATAATAAATGAAGAGATTGTTTGAGAATTTTTTTGTATTTTGGGTTATGTAAGTCGGAGAATGTTAAAGAATGTTTTATATATTGGGTTATATGAGTTAATAAGAAGGATATGATACAGGGGGAATTAAATGGATAAAATAACTATAAGTATGAGTGAAAAAAAATATACTGTTGATAAGGAAATTTCCATTAAGGAATTTATCGATGAGTTTGTTAAAGATGATGCTCACGAGTTTTTGCTTGCGATGAAGGATGGTAAGCTCACGGAGCTTAGCAGGAAGATAAAAAGAAATTGTCATATAGAGCTAATTACCAGAGGTTCGGTTATGGGCTATGATACATACAGAAGAAGTCTTACGCTTCTTATGGTTAAGGCATTTGCGGATATACTTGAGACTAAAAAAGACTATGCGGTAAATGTACTTTATTCTATGGGAACAGGATACTACTGCAAGCTTATAAACAGACTTGATGATAATAAGGTAGTAAAGCCGGATGATGAGTTAATCAATAAGGTTAAGGCCAGAATGAAAGAACTTGTAGAGCAGGATATAAAAATCTTCAAGATGTCTATAAGTGTTGAGGATGCGATTACAAGATTTGAGAAACAGGGAAGATTTGATAAGGCCAATCTTTTTAAATACAGACGTGCCTCAAAAGTAAATATCTACAATCTTGACGGGTATGAGGATTATTTTTACGGATACATGGTTTACTCTACCGGATATCTTTCGTGCTTTGATTTGTTTGCCTATGATGAAGGCTTTGTGCTAATGGCACCGGATAAAAAGGATTATAGTGTCATACCGGAATTTAAGCCGCAGAAAAAACTTTTTGATGTTCTTAAGACCTCTGATGAATGGGGAAGGATGTTAAATGTCAATACTGTAGGTGAGCTTAATAATGCAATTACAACCGGCGATATTAAAGAGCTTATGCTGGCACAGGAGGCTCTTCAGGAAAAGCAGATTGCGGATATCGCCGAGATGATAAAAAATGATGGAAGAAAGATTGTACTTATAGCCGGACCAAGCTCGTCCGGTAAGACAACATTTTCGCATAGGTTAAGCGTGCAGCTTCGTGCTCACGGTTTAAGACCGTATCCGCTTGAGCTTGATAATTATTTTGTAAACAGGGATGAAACTCCAAGGGATGAAAACGGAAACTATGATTTCGAATGTATAGAAGCAATGGATTTAAATCTTTTCAATTCAGATATGAAGAAGCTTATAAACGGTGAAGAGATTGAAATACCTACCTTTAATTTTACTATCGGACAAAAGGAATATAAGGGCAAGAAATTAAAGCTTAACAAAGGAGATGTTTTGGTTGCGGAGGGTATACATGCACTTAATCCTCTTATGACCAAAGAACTTCCGGATGAAAGTAAATTTAAGATTTACATTAGTGCACTAACTCAGATTAATATAGATGAGCATAACAGAATTCCTACTACTGACGGACGTCTTATAAGACGAATTGTGCGTGATGCAAGGACCAGGGGCAATGACGCACAAAGAACTATATCCATGTGGCCGTCGGTAAGACGTGGTGAGGAAAAATACATTTTCCCATTTCAGGAGGAGGCAGATGTTATGTTTAACTCTGCACTTATTCACGAGCTTAGTGTGATAAAACAATATGCTGAACCGCATTTATTTGCTGTACCGAGAGACAGCTTCGAGTATTACGAGGCAAAGAGGCTTTTAAAGTTCCTTGATTACTTCGTAGGACTTGAGGTGACCAATATACCTAAGAACTCAATTATACGAGAGTTTGTAGGTGGAGGCTGTTTTGGTGTATAGCTAAAAAACTGAAAGGATGACATGTGCTATGTGTGGAATTTGTGGTTTTACAGGGGAGAAAAACGACAGTTACAAAGATGTACTTACTAACATGATGAATAAGATTATTCACAGGGGACCTGATTCGGAGGGCCAGTATATAGATGACGGCATCTATCTTGGTTTTAGAAGACTGAGTATCATTGATCTTGACAACGGTTCCCAGCCTATGTCCAATCAATCGAAGGATGTAACGGTTGTATTTAACGGGGAGATATACAACTATAAGGAACTTCGAAAGGAACTGATGGAAAAGGGCTACGAGTTTCAGAACAATTCCGATACCGAGACTCTGATACATGGATATGAGGAATACGGAACAGACCTCGTCAATCATTTAAGAGGTATGTTTGCGTTTGTAATATGGGATAAAAAGAAAAAGCTTGCGTTTGGAGCAAGAGACCATTTTGGAATCAAGCCGTTTTATTATGGACTTATCAATAATAATCTTGTTTTTGGTTCCGAGATAAAGAGTATACTTGAATATCCGGATTACAAGAAGGAGGTAAACCTTGAAGCACTTCAGGCTTATCTTACATTCCAGTATTCGGTTTTGCCGGAGACATTTTTTAAGGGAATTTACAAGCTTATGCCGGGACATTATATGGTATTTAAGGATGGCAAATTGGAGATAACGAGATATTTCGAGCCGACCTTTGAACCGGAAAAAGGACTTACCAAGGACGAGTGGGTTAAGCGTATAGATGAGGCGACAAAGGACTCTGTTGACTATCACATGATAAGTGATGTCGAGGTTGCATCACTTTTATCAAGCGGTGTTGATTCAAGCTATCTTGTGGCACGCTACAGCGGAACCAAAACCTTTACAGTCGGTTTTGAAAATGACGGATACGCCGAGATAGATTATGCAAAGAAATTATCTAAAAAGCTTAAGCTTGAAAATTATGATAAGACAATTACTTCAGACGAGTACTGGGAGGTGCTGCCTAAGGTTCAGTATCATATGGACGAGCCTTTAGCCGATGCTTCCTGTATCGCACTTTACTTTGTAGACAGAGAAGCCGCAAAGCAGGTCAAGGTTGTTCTTTCGGGCGAGGGCGCAGATGAGTTTTTCGGTGGATATAACATCTACCATGAACCATTTTCTTTAAGAGCATTTAAAAAGATTCCGACACCTGTAAAAAAGGTTATGAAGGGCATAGCAAAAATCGGACCAAATGTAAAGGGTAAGAATTTTATCATCAGAGGCTGTACACCACTTCGTGAACGCTTCGTTGGAAATGCATTTAGATTTAATGAAAAAGAGGCTTCTAAAATAATGAAGCTTCCGAAGGGGATGTCAAAGAAATATATTCAGGATATAACAGGAGCTTTTTATGATAAGGCTGAGGCAGCAGACTATGATGATGTTACCAAGATGCAGTATATAGATATGAACTTCTGGCTTATCGGTGACATACTGCTTAAAGCCGATAAAATGAGTATGGCACATTCACTCGAATCAAGAGTACCGTTTCTTGATAAGGAGCTTTTTGAAACCGCAAGAAGAATTCCTACTGAATTTAAGATACATGATAAAACTACAAAGTACGCATTTAGAGAGTGTGCCAATAAATATCTTCCTAAAGAAGTAGCGTCCAAGAAAAAACTCGGCTTCCCTGTACCGATAGCAAAATGGCTCAGACAGGATGATTGTTATGCCAAGCTTAAAGAAGCATTTACAAGTGAGGCAGCAGAGCGATTCTTCTATACGGACAAGCTAGTTGCCATGCTTGACAGACACAAATCCGGCAAGCAGGATATGAGTAAAAAAATCTGGACAGTATATATGTTTTTAATCTGGTATGATATCTATTTTAATGATAAGATACCGGCTTAATTGTGTCATGAGGTGTGAGTCTTGTCACATATATACTAAAGTTAAAGCACATCATAAAAAACAGGTCTATATGTTAGCTAGTCATCAATTTGCTAAATCAAATCGCTCAATTCTTTATAAGTGCTAAAAATCGAAAACTCGCTACGCTCAAACAGTTCGATTTTTTTAACGCACTTATATGCGAATTTTTGCTTTTGATTTAACGCAAATCGGACTAAATGCTAACATATAGACCTGTTTTTATGATGTGCGATAACCTTTTTTGTGACAAGGCTCACACCTCATTATATAATTCCTTTTTAAATGATACACTTAGTATCTTAATAATACTAACATATCTCTCTATAAAAAATTTTTTTGTGTGAAAAAGTTTAGTGACAGATTGATATATATGATGTATAATATTAAGTAGTTAAAATGTGCGTGATTTACAATTTAATATATATAGCTGAAGCATAGTTGGGGGACTATTTTGTAATAACAGCTTATTTTACTATAACTGGTCGAACGTGATATATAGGCGAAAGGAGGAGGGCCTATGAGTGAAGGTAGTAAGATAACTCTTTTGCAGATGCAGAAGTATTTTGAAGGACAGATGAGAAAAATCCGTATAATAAGTGATTTGGAGCTTAGCGAGAATGACTATAGGAGTTTGGGGGCAAAGCTTAAGGCACTTAGATTTTTTACCGGAAGTGAAAGCGATATAGAAGATTATATGCTTTCCATAGTTGTCTATTGTACATATACTCTGATCTACGGAGATGAGACGGATAATTTTGATGATATAATGTGGATGATTTTAGACAACAGCCAGTACAAGGAACGTATGCACCTTGAGATGTATCGTGATGTGTTCTTCTCTTACGGATTGGATACATTTAGTGATTATATGCATGATTCGGTTGATCTGAAGCTTCAATGTCAGATGCTTACCGCAAGGCATGCGGGAATTCCTAATTCGGAGAAGTTTGAAGTGTTTGAGATGATAAGTGACAATCTGGATTGTGAGGATATCTTTGAAAGATATTATGATATGTATTACACGCTTCCGAGCAGGAGTAAGTTTATCATAGGTCTTTTTGAAGATGATATGCATGAAGTTATACTGGTTAGTATGAGAGATTTAATCAGAGATGTTATGGATGGTATAGTACATCGTGATGAGCTCATAGCAAAGTATCCGAGACTTTCCATAAGTATTATAGATCATTGTATTATGTGGAATGATATAAACAGACATAATATAAGATTCGGACTTGTTGGACGTGGGGTTAGTTAAATAGAATATTATAAGATAACAATTTAATATTAGGAAATTGGTTGTAGTCAGGAATATGTTTAAAATTGGAGATTTGGTTATTCTTTGAAATATATTATGATATAAGATTATATTTTTAGTGTAAGCCAGACTATAAGCCGGGTTATGTCGAGAGTGATTATCTATCTAGACCTTATGTTGCCATAAGGCTCAAGCGGTCTACCTAAAGACACGACGGGCAGCCGTATAGTCTTATGTTTGACCTTGCTTCGGATGGGGTTTACAGAGCCTGTCCCGTTACCGGTCCAGCGGTGAGCTCTTACCTCGCCTTTCCACCCTTACCGATTAAATCGGCGGTTGATTTCTGTTGCACTGGCCTGGGAGTTACCTCCACCGGACGTTATCCGGCATCCTGCCCTATGAAGCCCGGACTTTCCTCACCTGCATATATGCAGCCGCAACCACTCATCTGACTTACACCTAAGTTAGATTAGCATAGATTTTATTTTATTTCAAGTTAATAAAATGTATATAAATTTTTATTTGTCAGATGAATAGGGGGATAATAATTTAATAATAAATAATGATTTTATAAGACGTATTACAGTCTTTAAAAAATAAAAGATATGAGAAGGAGAATTTAATAATATGGACGCAGTAGAATGCATAAAGACAAGAAGAAGTATCAGAGCTTATAAGGACGAGCCTGTAAGCAGAGAAACAATTAAGGAAATAATCGATGTGGCACGTATGGCGCCTACATGGAAGAATTCTCAGACTATTCGTTATATTGTGGTTGAGGATAAGGCACTTTTGGAAAAGATAGCAAGCGAGGCTACTCTGGGATTTGAACATAACAACGGAATAATCAGCAAATGTGACAAGCTTGTAATAGTTGCACAGATTAATAAAAGATGTGGTTATGAGAGAGATGGAAGCTTTAGCACCAGCAAGGGAGCAGGCTGGGAGATGTTTGATGCAGGAATTGCAGCACAGACATTTTGCCTTGCAGCTCATGAAAAGGGAGTAGGAAGTGTTATACTCGGAATATTTGATGATGCTAAGGTGGCAGAGATTATCGGACTTGAAGAGGGTAAGACTGTGGCAGCGCTTATTCCTATCGGATATCCGGAGGCAGAGGTTGCTCCTACACCACGTAAAGAGGTTGACGATTTACTTACATTCATTTAATAAAAAAACAGCCGGTCAAAAACGACCGGCTGTTTTTGGTTGTTGACATATGAGGTGGGTTGTGGCATAATTGATATGTTGTTACTTTAGCACGTTAAAGCGTAACGCAATAACGTAATAATAAATTATTTTATGATTTATATATTTTAAAGTGACAATAAGATTTGCACAATTTATAAGAGAGGTAAAAACAATGGTAACAAAGGTACTTATGCTTGTATTATTCTTCGGTGTTATGATAGGAGTCGGAGTATACTGCAGAAAGCATGCAACAGATGTAAGCGGTTTCGTATTAGGTGGAAGAAATGTAGGCCCATGGCTTACCGCATTTGCTTACGGAACCTCATATTTTTCAGCGGTTATATTTGTAGGATATGCCGGACAGTTCGGATGGAAGTTTGGTCTTGCATCAACATGGATAGGACTTGGAAATGCGATTATCGGTTCGCTTCTTGCATGGGCTATCCTAGGTAGAAGAACAAGAATCATGACACAGCACCTGCACAGTGCTACAATGCCTGATTTCTTCGGAAACAGATTTGATTCAAAGGGACTTAAGATATTTGCATCACTTATAGTATTTATCTTCCTTATCCCATATACTGCCTCCCTTTACAACGGTCTTTCAAGACTTTTCGGTATGGCATTTAATATCGACTATACCGTTTGTATAGTTGCTATGGCAATCCTTACGGGAGTATATGTTATCGTTGGCGGATATATGGCTACTGCCATAAATGATTTTATACAGGGTATTATAATGCTTGTTGGTATAGTTGCGGTTATAGCAGCAGTACTTAATTCACATGGTGGATTTATGGCATCCTTAAATGAGCTTGCAAATGTAACAGACCCAGCTGTATCAGAGACACCGGGTGTGTTTAACTCATTTTTTGGACCGGATCCTTTTGGACTTTTGTGTGTAGTAATTCTTACTTCACTCGGTACATGGGGACTTCCACAGATGGTTCAGAAGTTCTATGCGATTAAGAGTGAGAAGTCAGTTCAGACAGGAACAGTTATATCAACTATATTTGCGCTTATCGTAGCCGGTGGATGTTATTTCCTCGGCGGCTTCGGAAGAATAAGCGGTGTTGATGTGGCCGGCAAGGGCTTTGATGCAATTATTCCGGGAATGATTGAGAAGCTTTCACCATTCCTTATATCAGTAGTTGTAATCCTTGTACTTTCAGCTTCCATGTCCACACTTTCATCACTCGTACTTACTTCAAGCTCAACTCTTACGCTTGACCTTATCAAGGATACAATTATCAAGAAGCCAAAGGATAAGACTATGGTTCTTATCATGAGAGTCTTCATAGTTATATTTATAGCAATTTCAGCGGTTATAGCAGTTATACAGTATAAGAATAATGTTACATTTATCGCTCAGCTCATGGGTGTTTCATGGGGAGCACTTGCGGGAGCATTTCTTGCACCGTTTATCTACAGCCTTTATTGGAAGGGTGTTACCAAGCTTGCAGTTGTTGTAAACTTTATCTTCGGTGCCGGTATTATGACAGCCAACTTATTCTGGCGTCCAAGCTTCCCTGAAGTTTTACAGTCACCTATTAACTGTGGAGCTTTTGCAATGCTTGCAGGTCTTGTAATCGTACCTGTTATAAGCGTAATCACTCCAAAGCTTAAGAAGGAAAAGGTTGATGATGTATTTTCCTGCTATATAAAAGACGAAATTCCTACCGATAAATAGATGCTGACAAAATCTATGACAGATGATCGGTTGTATATGATGGTATAAAAAAGTGAGTACCGAAATAGTTACTCGCAAAGCACGCTGACGCTTAACGCTTTGCTTAGCAACTTTTCGGTACTCACTTTCTATACACATATACAACCGATACGCTTCGCGTATTTGTGTTTGAGGATATGGATTTCTATTTATTGAATTGGTGTATTGATATAATTTCCTATAAGAGTGTGGTTTGGACATGAACTTATAGGTAAAAAAGAGAGAGAACAAGTAGATGGATTTGTAATTTACCTATAAAAGAGCAGATTATAGGATGTCTTACAGGTAAAAAAATAATATTACAAGCGATCGAAGTTTGTGATTTACCTATAAGATAGCAGATTACAAGTGGTCTTATAGGTAAAAATATCAGATTACAAGCGGTCGAAGTTTGTGATTTACCTATAAGGTTGCAGATTACAAGTGGTCTTATAGGTAAAAATATCAGATGATAAGCAGTTTGACTTTGAAAATTACCTATAAGAGTACAGTTTGTCATATATATTATAGGTAAAATCATCAAACTACAAGCATATGAGTCTTGGAAATTACCTATAAAATTATCAAATTGATATGGTTTATAGGTAATAATATGATGACTTGAAACTGATCAATTAATTTAAATAAAAAGTGTGCCAAAATGGCACACTTTTTATTTTTATTGCATGCAACAATACTAATATGTATTATGGATAATTAATAATTGGATATACTATGTGCTGTTTTAAAATAGATAATATCATATCATTAGATTAATAATTATTAATTGTAAAAATGTAAACTAAATATTTAAACCTTAATAGTCACGCTTGTTCCACCACTTTCATTTGATTCAATTAATAGCTTTCCGTTGCACATTAATTCAAGTCTTTCTTTTATATTTGCAAGGGCGATATGAGGTTCGTTGTTTTCGTCACCTGTAAAGCCGGGACCATTATCTGATACTTCAATCTCACTGCCGTTTTCTGATTCTCTTGTGCGAATTGTTATGTGAAGTGGTTCAAGCTCGGGATCTATACCGTGCTTAACTGCATTTTCTACTATAGGCTGAAGCGTAAGAGGAGGTATGCGGAAATTGGTATAAGGAGTATCATACTCTACAAAAAGCTTATCCTCAAAACGTACGCTTTCTACGGCAAGATATGCTCTTGTATGTTCTAATTCTTCTGTAAAAGGAATGGTATTATCCTTTGCTATCGCAGTAAAATTTTTCCTTAAGTAAGTATTGAAATTAAGTATAAGCTCTTGAGCCTTTTC
>JAFUEG010000201.1 GCA_017464045.1 Lachnospiraceae bacterium | reverse complement strand
CGACGGATGCATTGAAAAACTCCTGTGTTGATCCAAGATTTTCACTTGTAACAAGAGGTACGGCACCTTACATAGTATGGCTTGGTATACAGGAAAACCCATATGGAAAAGGTTGGGCAACAGCTAAGAATTACGGTTACAGTATAATTAATGATTATATGGCAAAATTAGCAAAATATTAATTTTTAAATTAGCAATATTAAAAATACAGACCGGTAATATATACCTACTCGTATTGCACACTTATCGCAAATCGCAATACTAAGCGGGTATATATTATCGGTCTGTTTTTGTATTTTTAATATTATTATGATAAATATCCGGACTTCTTCACATAATAATTATATATTTATTATGATATGAATGGAGGAATTTGTGTGTGTTTTATAAACAATGGAAGAAATAACAGATTATTTGTGCTGTTTCTGTCGATGGCTTTGTTTTTTGTGTATATTTTCAATAACGAAATAAAAGTTCGCGCAGATAAAATATACGATGAATATGATATAACAGAATCTGAGGAGGCTGCTTCTACCTCGCCATACTATAATGATGATTACGCTAATCAGGTTTTGGCTATTGTAAATAAAGAAAGAGCGGCTCAAGGATTGTCAGCTTTAACTATGGATCTGGGACTTGTAGAGACGGCTAAGCTTCGTGCAACAGAGATAAAGGTGACTTTTTCTCACACCAGACCAAATGGAACGAGTTGTTTTACCGCATTTCCGAGTACGCAGACGACAGTTGGAGAGAATATTGCATCCGGTTACACATCACCGAATAGTGTTATGAATGGTTGGATGAATTCTTCAGGACATAGAGCTAATATTTTAAATGCCAACTTTAAAAGTATAGGTATAGCTTGTTACTATGTGCCCGGTTCTGCATATGGATATTATTGGGTACAGGCATTTGGCAATAAGGTGACTAATTCAGCTAATACTGGAACAGGTAATAATGCAACGGGCAACAGTTCAACAGGTAGCTATACTTCTTCCGGAACAACAGTGTATAATGGTGTGGATTACAGCCCCATATACAACTATAATTATTATATAAATAAATATAGCGATATTAAAAGAGCGTTTGGAGGTAATCCTGACGGAGCGCTAAAGCATTTTGTGACATATGGCATGAATGAGGGAAGACAGGCAAGTGAAAACTTCAATGTAACCTATTATAAGAACAGATATGTAGACCTTAGAAATGCTTATGGATTAAATTTAAAGAGTTATTATATGCATTATATAAATAATGGAAGGAAAGAAGGTAGAGATGCTAAAACTTACAGTACGGTAAAAGGGAGTGTTACAAAATATAATGGTGTGGATTATAGTTCGGTTTTTAATTATAATTATTATGTCAATAAATATTCTGATATTAAAAAGGCTTTTGGAACTGATGATATCAGGACACTTCAACATTTTGTTAACCGAGGTATGACAGAATGTCGTCAGGCAAAAGCAGAATTTAATGTCGGTTATTATAGAAATAATTAGGAAGACCTAAGAAAAGCCTTTGGAAATGATTTGAAAAGTTATTATATGCATTATATAAATTATGGCAAGAAAGAGGGAAGGATAGCTTCTAAACGGTTATACAAGTAATCAAATTAGTATTGTCAGTCTAAATCCATCGTATTGCAGAATAATATGTAATATGGTGGATTTTTATTGACATATATGTTATGAAGATGATATTCTGATTTATATAATATGTGAGAGATAAATATGTGAAATCAATATATAATTATAAGGAGGAAAATTAATGAAGAAGGCGAATTGTTTCAAGCAAATTTTGGCTTTCATACTATGCTTTGCTATGGCAGCAGGGTACATATCTTATGACGGATTAACTGTATATGCTGAGGAGACACAGAATGTCGGCTCTCAGGATATGGTAATCGTCAAAGAAGAGAAAGTCTCAGATTATACAGAAGATGACTATGGTATATCAAGTGTAGATCATAATCTTAATACAGCATCTTCTTTTAACGAAACATCAGTGTATAATGCACTTATTTCCATGAAATCCACATATCCGGAGGGGATGACATGGACAAATGCGAATTCTTATAGCCCGTATTATCATTATAGAGAAGATGGTGTAAGAGTTACATATACCGGATATGGATGTGCCGGTTTTGTATTTCATTTAAGTAATGCTGCATTTGGATATGCAGAGGACAGAGAGCATAAAGATTGGGATAATATAAGAGTAGGTGACATACTTCGCGTTAATAATGATTCTCATTCAGTGATTGTATTATCTGTAAGCGGCGATACCATTACTGTAGCAGAGGGTAATTATAACAGTTCAATTCATTGGGGACGTCAGATAAGCAGAGCAAGTTTAAAGAATGGCGCAGGTACATATATCTGGACACATTGGCCTGCAAACTCTTCATCATCAAGCTCTTCATCAACAAGCTCATCTGCCACAACATCAAACCCTACAACTGTGTATAACGGTGTAGATTATAGTGCTGTATATAATTTTAATTATTATATCAATAAATATAGTGATATTAAGAAAGCATATGGCTCGAATCCTACCGGAGCTCTATCTCATTTTGTAAATAACGGAATGAAAGAAGGCAGACAGGCATCGTCGGAATTTAATGTAACATATTATAAAAATCGATATGCTGATTTAAGAAATGCTTATGGAACAGACTTAAAGAAATACTATATTCACTATATAAATGCAGGTAAAAAGGAAGGCAGAGATGCAAAGACATATTGCGCTGAGCCGAAAACTACATCTTCTTCAACTACTGCATCATCAACTACAACGAGTAAAAGCACAGGAACTACTATATTGAATGGTGTAAATTACAGTGCTGTATATAATTATAGTTATTATGTAAACAAATATCCTGATATCAAAAAAGCTTTTGGAAATGATGATGTGAAGGCATTACAGCATTTTGTAAATTGTGGTATGAAAGAGGGAAGACAGGGTATATCAACATTTAATGTATACTCATATGCATATGCATATGCTGATTTAAGAAAAGTGTATAAAAACGACTTAAAGAAATATTATTTACATTATATGAATGCAGGTAAGAAAGAAGGCAGAAAAGCAACAGGAGTAACTTCAATGAAAAATACTGCAACAACATATAATGGTGTAAATTACAGCTTAGTTTATGATTATACATATTATACAACAAAATATGCAGATATTAAAAAAGCATATGGACTTGATGATACAGGTGCTTTAGCGCATTTTGTAAATTGTGGTATGAAAGAAGGAAGGCAGGCAAAATCTACCTTTAATGTACAAAAGTATAAAAGCAGATATGCGGATCTGCAAAAAGCGTATGGAAGCGATTTGAAAAAATATTATATACATTATATAAATGCAGGTAAAAAAGAGGGCAGAAAAGCTAATTAGTAATTAGTCAAAACGCTCCAAAATGAAATAAATCATAATGGAGCGTTAAACATTAAAAGAAAACTTCTATTATATTTATATCACTAAAACTTTATTAATTATGGTTTTCTTGCACATAAGCTATAAAATGCAACCCAAAAATGTCCCGACATAATCGTAATACATGCAATTATTTTTAAATAATCAATCCATATAATCCTTTTCTTAATCATATATATTATTACTCCTCTATGAAACTACGACTTTACTATTAATTGTCCATATTTTTTATTTGTTCTTTAGTGTCATCTTTAATTATGTCAGTTTTCAAATATCTGTTTTCTGTTTCTATGTATGTCTTTGTATTTAATACAAACTTTGTAAGTAAAAACAAGCCTGTGGCCGCCAATAGAGTAACAAATATTACTAAAGATAAATATTTATAGCTTCCTATTTTATCCTCAGGATTATGTATAAGCAACATTCTGTATATAATTATATGCTGCAATAAAAATATCTGATATGATATTTTCCCTATTTTTTCAAATATAAATTTTAATATACGCGGTTTTGTAAGTAAAATACCTATCCAATACAGTACAATAAAAAATAATAATCCCATAATATGTATTGCCAAATTTTCATTTATTGGTATTTTTATTATAAACATTATAGTAACAGAAAAAAGAGAAAGCAAAAAAACTAATTTACTCTTTAATATTTTATTATATTTAAAAATTAACATTCCTACAAAAAAACTAATTAGACAAGAGAACAAATTATTAAAGTCTCTTATATAAAAAACATTAAAATAGCATACGCTTAAAAACAACATCAGCACAACTATAGACGTTATGAGTGGCTGAGCATTTATCTTTTTTAATAAATAGGGATATAATAAGTATAATATAAT
>JAFUEG010000200.1 GCA_017464045.1 Lachnospiraceae bacterium | reverse complement strand
TATGACGGCGTTCTTCCGGTTCTTCCTATGAAAGACACGGTTTACATGAGTGAGGATGGAAAGAGTATTTCATCATTATTGGACAGGTCTAAGATATATGCAGGCCAGGCACCTGAACTTTTTCACCTTGGAAAGTATTATGAGGCAAATACAAAGCTTCTTTCAGGTAAGATTATGAGTATCAACGGCTCGACAGAGCCTGCGATTATGGCAGGAATGGATATCGTTATGATACCCGGAGATGAAGATAATTTTAAGATAACTACCAAGGCAGATTTGGAAAAGTTTAAAATGATGATTGAGGATAATATGTAAAGTTCTTTACATAAAGGAAGGCGGATTATGGATTTTTCGGTTGATTTTTTTAGAGAAGAAGTTAGAAATTGATTTTATATTCCGACAGCCATCAAGCAGGGATGGGCTGCCAGTCTTGTTGTGCTTGATGAAATCGACCGTATCTGCAGAAAGCATGATATAAATTATTTTGCAGACTGGGGAAGTTTCCTCGGGGCTGTAAGACATGGTGGCTTTGTGCCTTGGGATGATGATTTGGATATCTGCATGAAACGCGAGGATTATAATAAGTTTCGCGCTGTTGCAGATATAGAGTTTCCAAAGGAGTTTGTTATACATGACTATGAGAGGAAAGAGGGGCATCAGCTTTTTCTGGCGAGAGTCGTAAGCAATAATCAGATTTGCTTTGACGAGGAGCATCTTAAGAAATATCACAATTTCCCATATATGGCATCTGTCGACATATTTATCCTTGATTACCTTTATAATGATGAGGAAAAAGAGCGTGAACGCTGCAACGAGGTTAAGAAAATTGTTGCGATTGCGGATGGCATCCTGGCAGGCTCAATTCGTCAGGAAACGATAGATAGAGAACTTGGATTTTTTGAGAAAAAATATAGTATCAGAATTGACAGAAGGCTTGACAGCAGGCACATGATGATTGAGCTTTATAAGCTTGCGGAAAAACAGATGGCGCGTGCACCGAAGGATGGAGCCGAAAGGGTAGGTCAGATTTTTCCGTGGGTACTCAAAGGAAGCGATGGTCATCCAAGAAAATATTATGATAATTCCATAAGGGTTCCGTTTGAAAAAACCACTATTCCGATTCCGGCATACTATAACGATGCACTTTGCAATCATTACGGCAATTATCTTGTATGCCGCAAGGTCTGGGGTGGACATGATTATCCCTACTTTGAAAAGCAGCGTGAAAACCTTCAGGCGGTTGCGGATTTTAAACTGCCGGAGTTTACATTTACGAAGGATATGCTGGTTAGACCGGATGCAGGAATTAATAAGGGTGATTCGCTCAAGGGCATGGCGGAAGAATGCATAAAGCAGCTTGAGGTTATGACCGGGCAGATAGTGGAAGCAGGAACTGAAATTAGCGGATTGAGTAAAGTGGATAGTGATAATGAGCAGGTATCAGGTGATAGATATAATGATTTATATGCATATATTCTTGAAATTTTGCCCGAGTGTCAGCAGCTATCGGTCGACTTAGGCACCCTTATAGAAAATGTCAAGGGTGAGGACAGTGAAAGTGCAAGGCTTGTGACCGGTGTAATTCAAAGGTATTGTGATGCGCTTTTTGAGGTGTATAATTTGCTGACAAATCAGTCAGAAGCAGATGATGGCGTGCAAGCCTTTGAAAAGATAAAAGAGGTTGAGACATATTTTAATTTGATTTCAGAGGATGTGACTGCGCGGGTTATCAATCGCGAAGAGATTCTAATTTTAACTATAGGTCCGAAGGAGTGGCAGGGTTTTGAGAGACTTTATGACGAATTGGTAAAAGAGGATAAAGCGGATGTTTATGTGGTGCCGCTTCCGGTTTTGTTTAAGGACTATTTCGGACAGATTGTTGCGACCGATGATGAGCTCATTGCCAATACTCATCTTGAGGACTATCCGGAAAATGTAAAGATTAGCCTGTGGACAGACTTTAATCTCGGACTTCATCATCCGGACAGGATATATATTCAGAGTCCTTATGATGGTGAAAATCCATGTCTTACAATCCCTCCACAGTATTATGCAAAGGAACTAAAGAATTACACAGACAGGCTTATATACATACCTCCGTTTAAGACGGATGAATTCGGTGAAAATGATTATACGGATCTTTGTAATTTAAAGCATTATGTGACTGCACCGGGGGTAATTTACGCGGATGAGGTTTTGGTTCAGTCGGAGAATATCAAATCACAGTACGTTAAGAAGCTCAAGGAGTTTGCCGGTGAGGAAACCGGGGATATCTGGGAGGCTAAGATTAAGGTAACGGTTTATGATAAGGATAATGAGGCTGAAATAAAGAATGTCGGTAAAATAAAGAAAAAGCTTTATTATCTGATTGGTTTAAATGAACTTTCAGAGGTAAAGGACATTATAGAAAGCATCAAAAACCGACTCGATACATTTAAGGATAATGAGGATACGATTGATATAACAGTCGGTTTATATCCGCCGGATATCAACACTTGGAACAAGGTTGATTCAAGACTTACAAAGAGACTCGTTGACCTGCTTTCTTCATACAGATACGAGTATATGCCGGTTGAACCGGATTATTTGAAACTTGAAGCTATAGTGGCGGAACATGATGCGTATTATGGAAGTGCATCGCCGCTTGTCACGATTTTTACCTACAACAAAAAACCGGTTATGATAGCAAACTATAACATATAAAAATGCCATAGTATATGTAAAAGTATTCTAAAGCGCATTTTTTATATAGCGCATATATAGTTATGATTAATAGATTGAAAAAGGATAGCTGCTTATGGAACAAAAACAAATTCACATAGTCGGACACAAGAATCCAGATACGGATTCCGTTTGCTCCGCACTTGCTTACGCATATCTGAAAAATATTAAGGAGCCGGGACGCTACATCGCAAACCGTGCCGGTGCAATTAACAACGAAACAAAGTATGTTCTGGATTATTTTAATGTAAATGAGCCGGAGCTCCTTTCGGATGTAAATGTCCAGATAAGAGATATCGAAATCAGACATACGACGGCGGTTAGAGATAAGATTTCCCTTAAGGCGGCATGGGAGCTTATGCGTGATGAGGACGTGGTTACGCTTCCGATTATCCATAAGGACAACAAATTAAAGGGACTTATAACCATCAATGATATCGCAAAATCTTACATGGATGCCTATGATAATACTGTTCTCGGAATTGCCAAAACGCCTATAAAAAATCTCCTTGAGGTACTTGACGGCAGGCTCGTGTGCGGCAATCCGGATTTTGTTATAGAGGGAGGTAAGGTGTTTATCGGCGCCGCAAATCTTATCATAGATGAGGCGTGTATAGAGGAAGATGATATCGTGCTTGTTGTGGATCGGGAGGAAACTCAAAGAGAGGCGATTAAGCTCGGTGCATCGTGCCTTATAGTCAGCTTAAATGCAAAGGTTGAAAAAGAGATAATTGATCTTGCAAATGAGCATAACTGCAACATCATCACCACATTTCTCGATACATATTCCACAGCAAGGGTTATCAACCAGAGTCTTCCGATAAGGTTCTTTATGCGAAGCTCCAATCTTATAACCTTTGATCTGGATGATACTCTTGAAAATGTAAAGGATGTCATGTCAAAACTCCGTCACAGAGATTTTCCTATTGTTGATGAAGTGGGTAATTATTGTGGTATGGTTTCCCGTAGAAATCTCCTTGCCATGAAGAAAAAACAGGTCATCTTAGTTGACCACAACGAACGTACACAGGCGGTAAACGGTATAGAAAATGCTGAGATACTTGAGATTATAGATCACCACCGCATAGGTACGATAGAGACGATTAATCCGGTATATTTCCGTAATCAGCCTGTAGGCTGTACCGGTACAATCCTGTATCAGATGTATCGGGAGCAGGGTGTCACTCCGCCAAAGGATATGGCAGGACTCATGTGCTCGGCGATTTTATCGGATACACTTATGTTCCGTTCGCCTACCTGCACGCCGCTTGATAAAGAGGCTGCCAAGGCGCTTTCCCAAATTGCGGATATAGATATAGAAAGCTATGCAGTCAATATGTTTGAGGCCGGCAGTTCATTTAAGGGAAAGACACCTGAAGAGCTCTTGTATCAGGATTTTAAGACCTTTGATGTCGAGGATATAACTTTTGGTGTGGGACAGATAAGCTCCATGAATAAGAGAGAGCTTAAGAGACTTGCCAAAGAAATGGATGAATATTTGAAGGATAAATATACTGCGTCAAAGTGCGATATGATTTTCTTTGTTATGACCAATATTTTGGAGGAGGGCTCCACAGTTTTGTGTTACGGAGAGGATTCCGTCAGACTCTTGGAGGATGCATTTGAGCTTGAAATGGCCGGTAACTCCTGCTATCTGGAAGGTGTCGTATCAAGAAAGAAGCAGATTGTACCGAGACTTGTAGAGATGCTTCAGCAGTGGGAGGAGTAGAGAGTATAATTACTTGCGAAATAAGTGATTGAAGGTAAAAAAATGTTTGAGAATATTAATTATTTTAATACAATAATTTCATCAGGAAATGATGATAAAGCCATAGAGAAAGCGTCCGAAATCCTCAGACAGGGCGGACTCGTTGCATTTCCGACTGAAACGGTTTACGGACTTGGCGCAGATGCATTAAATGAAGATGCCTCGGCGAAGATTTATGCCGCTAAAGGAAGACCTAGTGATAATCCTCTTATAGTTCATATAGCGGATACCAAGGCAGTTTATGAGCTTGCAGAAAGCGTGCCTGAAAAGGCGGTTATGCTTATGGAAGCCTTTTGGCCGGGACCGCTTACCATTATTCTTAACAAGAAGAAAATCGTGCCTGACGGTACCACCGGCGGACTTGACACGGTTGCGATTCTCATGCCGTCACATCCGGTTGCTATGAAGCTTATAAAGGAAAGTGGTGTGTACATAGCTGCACCAAGCGCCAATACATCAGGCAGACCTTCGCCTACACTTGCGGAGCATGTTATAGAGGATATGAATGGCCGCATAGATATGATACTGGACGGAGGTGCGGTTGGGATAGGTATCGAGTCAACGATAGTTGACCTGACAGGTGAGACACCGACTATTCTTCGCCCGGGATATATAACCAAGAAAATGCTTGAGGAGATAATTGGTGATGTTTTGATAGACAGGGCAATTATCGAGCCGGATCCGAATTTAAGACCAAAGGCTCCCGGCATGAAATACACCCACTATGCACCAAAGGGTGAAGTTACGATAGTTGAGAGTGAGATGTCCGATGTAAAAGAAGATCATAATCTTTCGGTAATTGATATAAAACCGGAAAGTATCAAAGATGATGAGATTAGACCAATCGACAAAAAAATTATAGATAAGATAAATGCTCTTGTCACCGAAAAAAATGCCCAAGGCTTTAAAACAGCGGTTATAGCCACAAAGGATAACGCGCCTTATTATAACTGTGATAACGTTTTGATAGTGGGCGAGGCGGATAAGGGTGTAACAATTTCTGCAAATCTTTATGCAATTTTAAGAAAATGTGATACAATAGGGGCTGAGTATATTTACAGTGAGGCACTTAATCAAAATGAACTCGGTGGCGCGATCATGAACCGCTTACTCAAAGCGGCCGGCCACAGAGTCATAAAGGTACATTGATTTAACCCGAATTGAAATTAAAGTATTCTGACTGACTATGTATAAAATGTACTAAGCATAGCGTGAGCGACAGCGAGCTACGTGTGTACATTTTTTACTCAGGCAGCTAGGACAAATAGGAAATTAGGAGGAAAGATATGATAGGTATAGGCAGCGACCACGGCGGATATGGTTTGAAGTTAGAGGTTATTAAGCATCTTAAGGAAAGAGGCATTGAAGTAAAGGATTTTGGATGCGATAGTGAGGCATCCTGTGATTATCCTATATATGGAAAGGCGGTTGCAGAGGCGGTTGCAAAAGGTGAGTGTGAGCTTGGAATCCTCATCTGCGGAACAGGTATAGGAATGTCCATGACTGCAAATAAGGTTAAGGGTGTAAGAGCAGCTCTTTGCAGTGACTGTTTCTCTGCAAGGGCTACCAAGGAGCACAATAATGCCAACGTTCTTTGCATGGGGGCAAGAACCATAGGCCCGGGACTTGCTCTTATGATAGTGGATGAGTTCGTAGATACACCATTTTCAAATGATGAGAGACATATAAGAAGAATATCTATGCTTGAGTAAGATAAAGCATAGAATAAAGCAGGCTTGGTTTTATCAAAAAACCAAGCCTGTTCTTTGTATTATTTTTTGAAATTAAACTATAGAAAATGTTGAAATAGAGCAGAAAATAAGGTATAATTATTAATTATTTGTGCAGTTGGACGGAGGACTATGAATAATAAGGAACATCAGGTCTTAAAAATGCTTTTTCTTATAACACAGATAGGTATCACCATGCTTGCCACAATTTTTTTAAGTATGGGAATCGGATATCTTATAGATAAGTATTTTGGGACGAAGCTCATGGTATGGTTTATCGTACTTGGAGTAGGAGCAGGATTTCGTTCGGTTGCGATAGTTATTAAAAGATTTATAGGTAATGACAATGGAAAGTCGTAGAGTATTGATAGAGCTTTATGCCGGCATTTTCCTATGTACGATAGCGGGCGTTGTGTTGGGCGTAGTGCTTGGAATTATATGTGGAGGATATGCGTGGTGGTTTATACCGGGACTTATAGCCGGAGCTTTTACAGCCTGCTATCAGGCATATCATATTTACCAGAGTCTGGACAAGGCTCTCGGAAGTGAAGACGGCAAGAAGGCCAACAATTATATGACGCTTCAAAGCATGCTGAGATACGCAATAAGTGCAGCGGTTTTGATAATTGCGGTGTTAATTTGCTGGCAGGCCTTTGTGGGTGCGGCTGTCGGACTAGCTTTCCTTAAGCTTTCGGGATACATGAACCCGCTCGTAAGAAAGCTTATGGGACATACAGAGGAAAGAAAAGATTTTAATCAGCTAATGATGGAAAACTCGGAGAAAAGTCTTTCAAAGGAAAAAGCAGATAAAGGCGCTTTATCAGATGAAAATAATAATTCTGATACTGAAGACGAAGACGATGAGTTTGAATACACCTTCAAGCCGATAGGTATGAAGAACTATAAAGATGAGTAGATACGATTGTCAGAGCCTCTTGGCTCTCTCGATAAATATGGCAGTAATCTGACCTAAAGGATTGGATATTGCTTTAAAAAATAAGAAGGAGGGTGAACATATGCACAATGGTTTAGCCATTGGAGTTGACAGGATTCCTATTCGAAATGAAGCGGATTTCTTCATTCACGAGTTGGTTCCGGTTAAGTTCTTTGGCTCGACGGTTTACATCACCACTACCCATGTGTGTGCGGCGATTATAATTGTGACGATTATGATTCTTGCGATATGTGCGAGAAACAGCGTGCTTAAGCATCAGGATAATCCGACGAAGTTTTCTGCCGGTGTTGAGATTGCCATAGAAACTTTGCTTAAGTTCGTACATGGCAGTATGGGTGAAGCAGGTAAACACTACATTAACTACATTGGTGCCATATTTATATATATATTCCTTTCGAATATATCCGGTCTGTTTGGTTTAAGACCGCCGACTGCCGACTATGGTACTACATTGTGCCTTGCACTTATTACCTTTGTAATGATTCAGTACGCTGCAATCAGATACAAAAAGTGGGGTGCATTTACGGATTTGTTCCAGCCGGTGTTCTTTTTCTTCCCTATGAACGTTATCAGTGAGTTGGCTACACCGCTTTCACTCTCGCTTCGTTTGTTTGGAAATATCTTAGCCGGTACAGTAATGATATCTTTATACTATGGTCTTATACCTGTATTATTCAGGTTCGGAATACCGGCCTTTTTGCACATTTACTTAGACTTGTTCTCAGGTGCAATTCAGGCATACGTATTTACAATGCTTACGATGACATTTGTTTTCGATAAGAGAAATGTAGAATAAAAAATGGAGGAATAAAAAGATGAGTATTAACATTGAAGGATTAGTTCATGCATTTTCTGCATTAGGCGCAGGTATTGCTGTTTGTTCAGGTATCGGTACCGGTATCGGTCAGGGTAATGCAGCAGGTATGGGTGCTCAGGCAGTAGGCCGTAACCCGGGCTGCAAGGGTGATATAATGTCAACCATGCTTCTTGGACAGGCAGTTGCAGAGACAACAGGTCTTTACGGACTCGTAGTTGCGTTGCTTCTCATGTTCGTTAAGCCTTTCGATAAGTAGGAGGATAAAAAGTGACATTTATGGTAAATGAAAATGTTGCTCTTCTCACAGGTCGTATC
>JAFUEG010000199.1 GCA_017464045.1 Lachnospiraceae bacterium | reverse complement strand
GTTTTCACCGCGTGCCTCTCCGATGTCTACACGGAGCGCCTCGTATTCTCCGGCAGGTAGGACGAGCTCACCATATTGTCTTATAGGGAAATAATCCCTGGAAATATATGCCTTTACCTTATAGGTATAGCCTGCCTCTCTTATGCTTCTTTCCGCAATTTCTTTAATATAATCAAGATTGTTATTTAGGTATTCCATTACCTCTTCCCTTGATTTATCACCGGAGAGCTCACCGCCGATTGTCATAAGTATATCGTCTCTAACCTTATACTTTAAGGCTATGTCTGCTTCACTGTTACTGTTTGCCCTTACATGAAATCTTAAAATTGCATCCTCAAGGCTGTCACAGTAAGGTGTCTCGTACTCATTAAATGCCTCGACTGAAGAAGCAAGGCTCTCTGTATCTGCATTTTCCACAAGCGATACATCAGAGGTCTGATAATCAGCCTTTCTCACACTCAAAAGTTTAAAAAAATTTATACCGTAGGATAAAGATATTCCTCCTACAACTCCTAAAAATACTCCGATAAGCGCGCCTCGCGCAATACGTGTTGCCATGGTTTTCCCTCCTAAAATTATAACAAAACCTACATAAAGTAAAAAGACAGCCCATAGATATTTTTAAGCTTCCCTTTACGCCCAATATAACTTCTTATAAATAATCAGGCTTTGTTCATATTAGAATTCTTCCCCTTCATAAAGCCTTTTAATCAGATTTCTTAATTTTATTTTTTCCTTTCCTTCATCGAAAAACACTTCAACGTCAACAGATTTTGTAACAGAGGGCATATCTTTAAGTTCGAATACTATTTCATCCATATCTGTCGACTCTTTATCCTCGCTGTAAAGTCTAATCATCTTAAGGTGTCCCAAATCCACATGATTGTCCTTAGCCTCATAATACATGTCCAAAGCCTCATCTAAAGTCCTGGCCATACATTCATAATCATCCGTGGATAAAAGATCTTCCGAGTCACCCTTATAATCCGAAAGGTCCGCTATCTCAAAATCAAATAAAAACTTTTGTCCTGTATTTTTATCCATACTAACCGTCTCAACCGAACCGTCACCAAAAGATTTATCTCCGGCAGATTCAACTTCACCAAAAGAATCAACTTCATCAACTGTTTTGATTTCATCATCTGATTTGACTTCATCAACTGTTTTAACTTCATCAACTTTTTCCCTCACAGTCAGAGTAACCGCATAATCCATCTCTTCAAGTGAAGACTGTCTGTCATCAATCCTTTTATAATCCACGCGGTTCTTGCATCCGGTTAGAAAAAACGAACTGCCCAATAATAAAATCACCATCACCCTTATCAACCTCTTTCCGATTATCACACCAATCGGATTATCCTTTTTACCAATGTCGTCCATATGCATAGCATTTCCAACCGCAACAGGCGAAGCAAGAGGCAGCTTCTTTTTTCTCCATTTAACAAAAAGAACCAGCAAAGGTATAAAAATACTCAAGGCTATATCAAACCATATAAGATAATCCAAAAGATATCCGGACACATCATACAAACTCCAAAGCCATACAAAAAGCCCGGTAAAAAGCATAACCAGTGCCATAGTCCACCATTTATCCGAAACAATTTCTATGGAATTATTGCTCATTTCGCCCTTCTCATTTTTCTCAAAAGCATTCCATCTTTTTGAAAATGCAACCCGGAAAAATTCCTTTGCATAAAACATATAACCGCTGGCAACCGAAAAAACTCCTATAATCCAAAATGCAATTACCGCATAATCAAGTCTTTCCACTCCGCCCGGAAATCTCGCAGCCTCCATAACATAAAGCGCGGACATCGGACTCTCACCAACCCATTTTTCACCGATTACCCCCTGCACAAAAATATAAGAAAATAGAACCGAAATCATAATCCATATGATGGTTTTAAGATAATTACTCCATGTATTTTTCTTAAGCTTGGTCATAGTAAAAAGAAGCGTTTCCACTGATGACATAATTATAAGCATACGGTATGCACCGGAAAATATACCTCTGTAATCCGCATTTTCTCCGACACTTTTTAGCTCCCAGTTGACATTGCTTACCGAAAAGACCGCAACCAAAATAAGAGGTACAATCATCCACCAAAACAAAAGCTCTATAAGCCTTCCCCTCTTTTCTATATCACGGGCACCTCCATATCCGCATATCAATATAAATGAAATAATAACCGCCCAAAGATTAAAGCTCCTTAACATATATGCCCTTAAAATCACCGAAAAAAAGAGTATGATAAGCGATGCCCTAATCACATAACGAAACGCATATATACAATCTAAAAATCTTCCGGTCTTCCCCAAAAGTCCGTCCATTTCTTCAATCATTCCATGTGGAAATGCCTTTGAAAAAAAATAAAAAATCATGCTGTATAAAAATGTAAACAAAAGTCCGATTGCAAATGCGATATAATGCCACTTCCCCGCTGAACTTACACATATAAACGGAACCACAACTATTCCAAGAGTAATATTTTCCAAAAGTCCGAGTCTGAAGCCCTGGCGCATGGATATTTTTCCGTTATCAAGAATCATCTTTCTTCCCCCTCTTTTTTATCATTACCAAAAAACATTCTCATCTTTTCTCTCATTATTCATAACCATTTCTCCTGCCTACTTTATTGTTATCTTTTCCTTGCTTTCCTCATCATCAAAATTATTTCTAAGCCTTATCCGGTTATCCCACCTTGCCCACACAGGTCTTTTTTTCATAAAGCTTATAGGAGCACGAAGCAAAAAATCCTGATTATGAAATGCTCCGTCCTTTAAATCCCCGCCTACGGCAGGCATCATATAAGGAACGCCAAAGCTTTTTAATTCCGACAGATGAATGGCGATAATCAAAAGTCCCATAACAAAACCGTAAAGTCCTGCAATTGATGATGTGAAAATAATAAAATATTTGAGCAGCCTGAACACCGATGCAAACTCCTCATTTGGAATCGCAAAAGAAGCTATCGCCGTTAGAGCCACCACTATAACAACAATCGTACTTACAATCCCTGCCTCAACTGCCGATTGACCGACTATAAGACCACCCACAACACCGATGGTATTGCCCAAAGGTCCCGGAAGCCTTATCCCCGCTTCCCTTAAAAGTTCAAACAAAAATTCCATGATAAGCATCTCCACCACAACCGGAAATGTAACGATTGAGCGGGCATTTGCTATAGCATACAAAAGTCTTGTCGGCAGCATATCACTGTGGTAAACCGTTACCGCGATATATAATCCCGGAAGAGTTATGGCGATAAACGCCGCCATATACCTTATAAGTCTGGCAAAGGTTCCCACTGCCCAGCGATTATAATAATCATCCGAGGCCTGAAGCAGCATATTGAAATTACAGGGAGCCAGCAAAACCTCCGGAGAATTGTCAAAAGCGATTACTACTCTTCCCTCAACGATTCCCGCTGCTGCCTTGTCCGGCCTTGTGGTAGTCTGAAAAATCGGAAACGGCGAATACCATCTGTCATCCATAAGATGCTCCGCCATCCCACTGTCAAACAGAGCATCTATCTCATATTTTTCAAGCCTTTTTTTGATATCCGTAACAAGTCCCGGTTTAACCAAATCCTCCATATACATAATTGCATACGAGGTTCTTGAACGCTCTCCTATAACTCCCTGCTCAACTCTTAGCTTTGCATCCTTTATACGTCGTCTGATAAGTGCCGTGCTCTGCCTTATACCTTCATTGAAGCTGTCCTTTGGTCCTCGTATACCTGCCTCGGTATCATTTTCCGTGATACTTCTTAAAGGGTACTTCTTTGAAGAAATGATAAAGGTCTTGGCATATCCGTCTACGAACATTGCCGTATCGCCGTTAAGTACCGCTTCAACCGTTTTATCAAAGGAAGCCTCTTCCTTTATATCAACGGTCTGCGCTTCCATGTAAAAAATCCTGTTCCACAAATCATGGTTGTTCTTATCATTTATTGTTTTTTTATCTTTAACGTTATCGTTCTTAAAGTAATTATTATCCAAACTTTTTTGTACCGTATTCAGGTTCAAATCTATCTGCTGCCACTCATACAGTATCGGCTTTATTATAGTCTGCTCAATCATTTGATTATCAGTAAGCCCGTCTATATATATAAGATGAATTTTAACTTTCCGTTTTTGCCTAACACCATAATTATCCATGCGGCTTGCAGTTCTTTTTTCAGTATTGTTTCCGAAAAAACTGTCAATAAAAAAAGACTTCTGCACCACATCACCGCATCCCTTAAAGAGCATATCAAGCACCTTGATATTTTCCTCAATGGATGTGTCAAGTGAGACAGTAAGCCTGTTTTTTTCATCATATAAATTATTCATAAGAAAAACCCCGTGTAAACTAAAACAGTTATTATGCAATAAGAATACAGTAATCTACGACTGTTCTTTATTACATTAAATCTAATTTTAGTCTGCACAGGGTTTAAAAAAATTATTCTGCGTTTGTTACATTTTTTATAACAATCTGTTCCTGATTATAAATGTGCTCCTTCATAACCTTCTCCGCCGTGTCCGCATCACCCTTAAGAATCGCCATAGTAATAAGGTCATGCTCCCTGACAAGATTATCGTGATATAAAAAATCCTTAACATACTCAACTCTGTAGCGGTAAACCTGCTCACGCAGATTCTGGGTTATATTTATAAGCTTGTTGTTCTTGCTCGCCTTATAGATAACATTGTGAAATGCTTCGTCACCCTCAACTATAGCCGGCACAAGCTTGGAATTAATCGCCTCCTTGAAATTGATGCAGGCTGCCTTAAGCTCCTCCTTGCCCTTATCATCTATTCTCTCGCAGGCAAGCTTTACCGAAAGTGCTTCCATAGCCATACGAACCTCGAGTGCATCCTTTAAATCCTTGACGGTAATCTTCGCAACCTCTGCGCCTCTCCTTGGTATCATCACAACAAGTCCTTCGAGCTCAAGCATACGAATTGCTTCTCTGACAGGTGTACGGCTTACACCGAGTTTGTTGGCAAGAGTGACCTCCATAAGCCTTTCGCCGGGCTGAAATTCACCCTCTATAATTGCCTGTCTCAAAGCGTTAAACACCACCTCACGAAGCGGCAGATACTCATCAAGTTTCAAGCTAAGCTTTTTCATAAAAACCTCCTTGCGTTATGTTATTAAACCGGCTCTGTAACATAAACCTCATTTGAAAGACCTTTACTTAATATAAAGTCTTTGGCTGCATCAGCCTTTGCTTTATCATCATATAATCCAAAAACCGTAGGGCCGCTGCCACTCATTATAGAATTTAACGCACCCTTATCCTTCATTATATTTTTTAATTCTTCTATCTCGGGATGAAGTACTACCGTTACGGTTTCAAGCACATTATCCATGCGCTCGGCAACCCCTGTCAGACTTCCCTTTGAAAGTTCCTCTATCATACCGTCCACATCCGGATGCAACTTTAACTCATCACATCTGAGGTTTTTATATACCATACCCGTGCTCACGCTTATAGGCGGCTTTGCCACAAGTATATAACAGGATGGAAGAGGCTTCAAAGGACTTAACCTTTCACCGATTCCCTCTGAAAGTGCAGTTTTAGCCATGATACAAAACGGAACATCCGCACCGAGCTTTACGCCGATATCCATCATTTCACTTTCAGAAAGTCCGAGTGAAAATAATTCATTTACCGCCTTTATCGCCGCCGCACAATCTGTACTTCCACCGGCCATTCCGGCTTCAACAGGGATGTGCTTTTCAAGATGAATTTTTATATCCGCAGCTATATTATACTGTTCAAACATAAGCTTGACCGCTTTATAGATAAGATTTCTCTCGTCGGTCGGAACCTTATCACTGTTTGCGGTAAGTGTGATTTTATAATCAGCGAACTGATTTTTATCATATTTTTTATCAGCACCATTATCATCCTTATCCTTTTTATCGGCACTGATTTCAATATATTTCTTTATATCCTCATCATCCACGCAAAATGTAAGCTCATCATAAAGAGAAATATTTTGCATAATCATCTTAACATCATGATAACCATCCGGTCTTCTGCGCAAAACATCAAGTGCAAGATTAACCTTGGCATAGGCTTTTAAATTTAATTCCATATTTTTTCTCCTGCATTCTTGCGATATATGGATGGGCACCTTGATACATTATTTATATTATATGAACATCTTCGACTGTATATAAAAATGTGCTTAGCATGGCGTTAAGTAACACGTGCCATGCGAGTACATTTTTATATACAGTCGGAACTTACAAAGTGTATCAAGGTGCCCATCCCTATGTTTCAATTTTGTATACAATATACATTTTATCAAATCCTAATAAAATATTAAAGTAAATATTAAAATTTTGTATTGATAAATTATTTTTTTTCAGTATAATATTAACTAATCGGAAAATATTTCCGATATACTGTATGAAAGCTATAATTGTATCCTCGCAACGCAGTTAGAGCTTTCCAAGTGGAACACCTTATAATCTTAATCTAATTCAGCGAATGGTCTTAGATTAAGACTATAAAAGGGTTTCACAAACAAAGGGACCACATTTAATTATGTGGTCCCTTTTTCTTTACTAACCCTTTACTATGATCAGCCTGTCACCCTCTTTAATCTCATCACCGGACAATTCATTTATATTTTTAATTGACTCCGTAGTCGCGTAATACTTTCTTGCAATAGACCAGATAGTATCTCCTTTTTTCACAACATAGCCTGCTATACCCGGCATAGCCGCCTTTCTTTCATAATCAATCGGCGAAATCGTCATATCGGTTATTACATCCATTTCTCTTGTTTCAAAAATCATTATGTCAAGACAAACCTCGGCTTTTATTTCAACCTCCGAGCTATTAAGCATATTTGCACTAAGCTGCGTAAGTCTCGGTATAACCTTGACATTATAATCCTCTGACAACTTAACCGTATTTATGCTGTGTTCAAATGGAATATCCACCTCCATACACTCCATAGGACTGTCGCCCTGCGGAATATAAAGCATATAAGCCTTTATGGTTCCAAGTACATTTATGGACGTATCATTTTCTTTTATATCATCTAAGAAAACATCTCCATAAATATGACATATCTGAAGAAGCTTTCCATCCTCACTATCAATCTTATATCTGTCAGTTACTTTATGCAGTGCCGTATTTTTCAATACAAGATTTTCATATGTAAAATGCTCTGTCTCCGGCTCAATTTCGACCTGAGGAGAATACATATCACTAAGTAAACTTACCTCCGTATCCTCATACATTTTAATATTCATATCCACGTTATAATCAACAGATATAATTCTGTTTTCACCGTCGGCATCCTGCTTTATGCTTATATCTCCCTTTCCAAGCGAAAGCTCAATACACGCAATCATATCCTCGGATGTACCCACACATTCAATCTCCTCCTCAAGGGTTCTTACAGAGAAAATGTATTGGGCCGGTGTATGCTCCTCATCACCCCTATAAATTACAAATATTTCAACCTCTCCGCGTACTGCAAGCTTATCCTCCATAGCTCTGGTTTCAATATTTCTAAGCGCAATGTTGGACCATAATATATCTTTTATATTTGGTTTGTTCTGTGCAATCTCAATTTCTTCCCTTACCTTAAAAACATCTCTTTTTTGAATCTTTATCTCACTGATATTTATATCCGTATGCTGGCATTCTATACCATTTCCGTTTTCCAGATCCGTAGCACAGTTTACATAGGCATTTTCATATACACTTATCTGATTTTCTATAAGCCCTCTTATCTCAAGCTTACGTGAATTTATTATACTGGCAGATAAATCCTCCAACATACTTCTCACCTCAAGCTGACTTGCCCGGTTTACTTCATCTATATTGACAGTATCTTCAAAGGGAATTTCATTTTCATAAACCTCCATGTCCATACCGGTCTCATCACTTGTTTCATACAACACCTGAAAATATACTGTTCCTGCAACTTTTACCTTACCTTCTTCGGCCATTATTTCTTCAACAGTAACATTTCCGTTTTGGGCAATTATCTTTTCGACGTCCTTCTTATTGTCCGGTATATTAAAATCATCATCTATCGTAAGCTGCGAATTTCTCGTAGTTTTAAGTACACTTGTATGTATATCCTTTTTACTAAAGTCCATGCTACCTCCTCATGTAATATCTTTATTGTTCATAATGATTTTACATATAATTATAAATACTCCATTTGTAGATAATTATATTCGATGACTTCGGAATTTATACCACAAATCCATCTTGGCTCTTAATCCACATCAAATACTACGGGCAGATCATATTTATCGCATTTTATAACTATATACGGATACATAGACGGTGTGCCTGCAGGAAATGCATCGCCTGCCGTCGCCTGCCCATTACTCTCAATTTCATCTTTAGTATAAAGATTTGTCTCTACATAGATTGCATTGTCCGTTTTATACACATCCTCAACAAATACGGAAAGATTCTGCCTGTTGTGTGCTCCATAGCCTATAGCGATATACATTGCATCATTATTTACATAGCTTAATTTGAAAACTCCGTTTTTCTTTTCCTCTATGATGTCAAAAAGCTCATTCGGAATCTTCGTTTCGTCACAGATGGTATACTCCATTTTCTC
>JAFUEG010000198.1 GCA_017464045.1 Lachnospiraceae bacterium | reverse complement strand
GATATATTTATTGTTGTCGTTATAATTGTTAACCTTTTTATAACATTCTTTGATACCTTTGATGAGTCTGCACCATATAAAGATATTCTGGACAGAGTTGAGCTTATAACGATTTTGATATTTACTGTTGAGTATGTACTTAGAGTCTGGACAGCGGAATATTTATATCCTAAAAAGGATTTTTGGAAGGCAAAGCTTAAGTTTATATTTTCATTTAACGGAATTGTTGATTTGCTTACATTCTTTCCTTACTATCTGCCGTTCTTTTTCCCGGCAGGAGTCGTTGCCTTTAGGATGCTTAGGGTTGTAAGGATATTCAGATTATTTAGAATTAACAGTCAGTATGATGCTTTCAATGTAATTTTAAATGTTTTAAATGAAAAGAAGAATCAACTCTTTTCATCTTTGTTTATTATTTTTATGCTTATGGTTTCATCTTCTTTGTGTATGTATAGCATTGAGCACAATGCACAGCCTGAAGCCTTTAAAAATGCGTTTTCGGGTATCTGGTGGTCCATGTCTACACTTCTTACTGTCGGATATGGAGATATATATCCGATAACTACTTTCGGAAAATTTATGGCAATTGTTATAGCATTTTTAGGTGTTGGGATGGTAGCTATTCCGACAGGTATTATATCTGCCGGATTTGTTGAACACTATTCTAAGATTAAACAATTTACTTTTGCGGCAGAGGAAAATGATATTCATTTCATTTCAATACTTATAGATAATGATCATCATTTAAAGGATTGTCTTGTAAAGGATTCCAACCTTCCGGCAGGTATGCTAATAGCATTTATAGTTCGAAACGGACAGGTTGTTATGCCTAAGGGAGATACAAGGATTCTAAAGGATGACAGGCTTGTTATATGTGCAGAGAGATATAGTGATGATAATTATGTAAGACTGAGGGAAACAAAGATTAAGTCAGAAAATCCATGGATTGGAAAAGAGATTAAAGATCTTGATATATCCAGACTCACAACTATAGTAATGATAAGAAGAAAAAATAAGACAATTATACCGACAGGACAGACGGTTATAAAAAATGGAGATATTATAATTTATTACACAAAAAAAACGGATGAGAATATATAATCAAAGTTATATTTAGTTACGTTAAAAAATATATTACCAATTGAGGGAAAAATCGTGTCACGTATAAGAATTTCTTCAAAATATCTAATACCATTAAGTTTTTTTTTGACTATCATAATAGGTGCAATTCTATTGATGCTTCCTGCTGCTTCGGCAACAGGTGAGGCAACAGGTCCGCTTACGGCTCTGTTTACTTCAACTACTTCTGTATGTGTAACAGGACTTGTGGTAGTTGATACATATGCACATTGGAGCTTATTTGGACAGTTTATAATACTTATACTGGTTCAGATAGGCGGACTCGGTGTAGTTGCAGTTGGTTCAATGATTATGCTTGTCGGTAAAAGAAAGTTTAATCTCGGAAGCAGAACACTTTTAAATGATGCTTTGAATGTTGAAAAAAACAGAGGGCTTCTTACTTTTTTGACAAGAATATTTAAGGGAACATTTTTCGTCGAAGGAATAGGTGCAGTTTTATATGCGATTGATTTTGTACCAAGATTAGGTTTTTCTAAGGGTATATGGTCAGCAGTTTTTCAATCGGTTTCGGCATTTTGCAATGCCGGTATGGATGTAGTAGGTCCAAATAGTATGATTGATTTTCATTATAACGGACTTTTGATGACGGTTACTATGGTGCTTATTATCCTTGGCGGGCTTGGGTTTGTTGTATGGTTTGATTTAATTGATAGTATAAAAAATGCAATTAAAAACAGATTATCATTTTATAAAATGCTAAAAAGACTTACGATACACAGCAAGGTGGTTTTGCTTATGACAGGTTTTTTGCTTGTTTTAGGGACAATCGGAATTTTTATTTCCGAATACAGTAATCCGGATACTATAGGTGAAATGAGTCTTGCAGGAAAGTTGTCAAACAGTCTTTTTCAATCTGTGACCTTTAGAACGGCAGGGTTTGCTTCAGTACCACAGGATATGCTGACAGAAAGTTCGTGTTTTATCGGTTATATACTTATGTTTATAGGAGGTTCGCCGATAGGTACTGCAGGTGGTATAAAGACCGTTACATTTTTTTTGGTTATGATGAATGTAACTTCGTATATCAAAGGAAGAAATGAAAATCTTGTCTTTAATAAAAGCGTTTCAACTGAGCTTATGCGTAAGGCTGCAGCTATAGTTTTTGTAAGTATGATAACAGTATTTATTATGACATTTGCTCTTATGGGACTTGAAGGTGTAAATCTGACTGATGCTTTGTATGAGATAGTAAGCGCACTTGCAACTGTAGGCCTTTCAAGAGGTCTTACTCCGTTGCTTGGAAGAGCAGGAAGAATTATTATAATTATATCTATGTATCTTGGAAGGATAGGACCTATTTCCATGGCGTTGTTTTTCATTAAAGGAAATGGTATGGATAACAGAGTCAGACATTCTGAAGGAAAGTTTTATGTAGGATAAAAATGGAGGATGTTATGAAAAAATCTATTGCAGTTTTGGGACTTGGAAAATATGGCAGAAGTCTTGTGGAAAATCTATACAAAATGGGTGCAGATGTTTTGGCTGTTGATGCTAAAGAGGAAATTGTAAATGAAATATCGGATAGATGTACATCTGCTATTTGCGCCGATCTTACAAATGAAGAGGAAGTCATAGCACTTGGACTCAAAAATATGGATATTGTAATTACGGCAATGGGAAGAAATCTGGCTGCAAGTATAATGTCAGTTGCTGTAGCAAAAGAGCAAGGTGTTAAGCTGGTTGTTTCAAAGGCTTCAACTGACAGAATGGCAACGATACTAACCAAGGTTGGCGCCGATAAAATACTTGATCCTGAAGAAGAGGGAGGTGTACGTTCGGCACGAATACTTATGTCATCGCTTTTCAGGGATTTTTTTGAAATAGATGAAAACATGTATATGATTGAGATGCAACCCAAGAAAGAATGGGTTGGAAAAAATCTTATGGAGCTGGAATTAAGAAAAAATTTAAATCTTAACGTACTGGCTGTAAAAGAAAAGGGAGAAAAGTGGAGCTTTGTTGACCCTAAAAAGGCTTTTTCTGATACATGTACAATTCTTATAGTAATGGAAAAAAAGGATATGAAAAAGTGGAAACTTAATTAAAAATAATAATTAAGAATAACTATTTTTTTATAGTTATCTTGAAGAATTTTTTGTTTATGATAAAATAAAGTGTATAAAAAACGAAAACCATACAGTAGCAAAGTTGATTTTTTAGTTGATAGAATGACAAGAGGGGATTATATGAAAAGAGATAATAGAGGTTTTTCACTTGTAGAACTCATAATTGTTATAGCGATTATGGCGATACTTGCAGGCGCTATAGCACCGGCACTTATCAGATATATAGATAAGTCCAGAAAGTCCAATGATGTTTCGGCGGCTAAGACGATAAAGACTTCTGTAGAGACAGCGCTTTCATATGAAAAAACATTTGAACTGATGACAACAGGTGATGAAAATACAACTA
The DNA here is from genome assembly GCA_017464045.1 of Lachnospiraceae bacterium. The sequence continues at coordinate 3,883 of JAFUEG010000198.1, read as the reverse complement.
CAGACGTAGATGGAAATACTGTTAAATATGCAGGCTATATAGAGATTGTACCAAATCAGCCACTGCCATCTACAACCGCAGTAATTATTCATCAGTCCAATAATGCAGATGTTGATCCGGCGGGTTTGACAAGTACTCAGGATGAGATAATGGATAATATAGGAGATAAGACTCCAAAGATTAAATATAAAAAGGCAGCAAATGGAACAGTTACTCCTACACATTATTATGTCTTTTGTACAACCAAGGGTTCGATTGCAGTAGGAATAGGTAAGGGTGTTGGTAATGGTGAGTTCTATCAGCTTGCTCCGGAAATCAGCAAATATTATCAGTAAGATATAGTTTGAGTAAAAAAGGCGCCTCATAAAGGATATTATGAGATGCCTTTTTTGGCACACGTCCGCGTGATGAAAATTGTCACTTCGTGATATGCGGGTAGCGTGGCGAGTAGGATACGATTTTAACTCCTCTGCTAGATTAAGTATATAAATTTATAAAAGGATATAGTTATGGAAGATAAAGGATATACAGTATTAATAGTTGATGATGATAAGGACTTGTCTTTGCTTATATCCGATATGCTGTTTGACAACGGTTACGGATGTATTTTGGCGGAAAGTCTGGATGATGCATATGATATAATTGAAAAAAACAAGGTGCATCTTATATTACTTGATATAAATCTGCCTGATGGAACAGGTTTTTCTTTGTGTAAAGAGCTTAGGAAGGTTTCTGAGGTTCCGGTTATATTTGCAAGTGCAAGAACTTCAGAAGATGACAAGATAACAGGACTTGATATGGGTGGAGATGATTATATAGCAAAGCCTTATTCCATAAAAGAGCTTATGTCAAGAATCAGGTCACTTATAAGAAGGACATATGGTTTTAGAGAAAAAGAAAAAACATATTCTTTTAAGGCGGGAAAGGACAATGTGATAAGCATAGATACAGGAAGACGTATAGTTAAGCGTATAAATAAGGGTATAGAAGAAGAGGTAGCACTTTCATTAAAGGAATATGATCTGTTAATATATTTATGTGAACATCAAAAACAGGTTCTAAAAAAGGAAAATCTTGTAAATGAAGTCTGGGGAGCTTTTAACACAGTTGAACCATCTACACTTACTGTACATATAAGGTGGCTTAGAGAAAAACTGGAAAACAATCCGTCCAAACCGGTTTTTATAAAGACTGTCTGGGGTGTGGGTTATATATTAGAGGAAAATGAGGATTAGAGTTTTTTATGAAAAGAAGCAGTATTACAAAAAAGATGTTAATAATGGCATTAGTCTGTATGCTTATTTGTACAGCTGTCTTTTTGGGCTTTTATATATCAGATGCCGATGATGAGAAGGATGATATATATGCCGACACTATTATTTCACTTAATGAAATTGATAATATGCTTGATGGTGATATAAGTTTAGCTGATGTTGAATCAAATAAGGATAATATTGTTTTTGCTAAGGATGAGATTAAAAAACTTATTATGGAGCTTCATGATCATAAATCTTTTGAAAAGAAAAAGGATAATACCGGTCTTTTTGCTTTTTATCTTCTGACTACGTGTTTTATTTTACTGATATTTTTACTGGTTTATATTTTGATTTTAAGACCTTTTGAAAGGCTTGAAGATTTTGCTTCTGAACTTTCGAAAGGTAATTTTGATGCCGGTTTAAAGTATGACAGAGTTAATATGTTTGGAGAGTTTACATGGGCGTTTGATCATATGAGAAGCGAACTTAAGCAGTCAAGGGAGCGTGAGCAGGAGGCAATTGATAATAATAAAACAATAATAGCGACCTTATCTCATGATATAAAAACTCCTGTGGCATCTATCAGGGCATATGCTGAGGGGTTATCGGAGAATATGGATTCTAATCCCGAAAGAAGAAAACGATATATTGATGTAATTATGAAAAAATGTGATGAAGTGTCAAAAGTAACCGATGATATGTTTATACATTCGCTGCATGATCTTGACAGACTTGTGATAAACAAGGATGAAATTGATTTAAAAAAAGTGATAAATGAAACGATAGATGCTCTAAATGGAGATAAAAAGGATATTGAGGTTAAGGAAGAAATTGATGAATTTACATTGCATGAAGCGGATAGCATGAGGATAGCTCAGGTTATAGAAAATATAATTACCAATGCAAGAAAGTATGCGGGCAATTCCAAGATAGAAATTTGGAGTATAATAAATAATAACAGCGAGTCAGATGATACAGTCAATAACTCAAATATATATGAACTTCACATCAAGGATAACGGACAGGGTATTCCTCCTGAAGATATGCCATTTGTATTTGATAAATTCTATCGCGGAAAAAACAAAGGCGATAAAAAAGGAGCAGGACTTGGACTCTTTATCGTAAAATATATCATGGAAGAAATGGGCAGAAAGGTTTACTTAAACAATAGTCGTGAGGGACTGGAGGTAGTTCTTTCATTTATGAACTCAAATGAGTTATAAAAATTTTATACTATATATGCGGATAAAATGAGCATATATAGTATGAAGTTTTATTTTTTTTATTTCTTAAGGACTTCTTAATAATTTCGATTGTATACTCTCATTAAAGATATAAATAAACGTTATTATGCTTTTCCAAAAAAGGAGAAATGATTATGAAAAAAACTATACTTGAAGCAAAAAATCTATGTAAAAGCTTTGCAAATGAAGGTACTCAGGTACACATTCTTAACAATATTGATTTAAAACTTTATGAGGGCGATTTTACGGTAGTAATGGGTGCATCGGGTTCGGGTAAATCCACACTTTTATATAATATAAGCGGTATGGATAAGCCGAGTGAAGGAAGTGTAATATTTAATGATGAGGATATAACCGGGTTATCTGAGAAAAAGCTTGCCAAGCTTAGAGCCTTTTCGTTTGGCTTTGTATTCCAGCAAATACATCTTGTTAATAATCTTACACTTTTGGAAAATACTTTGGTTCCGGGATATATGGACAAGGATAAAACAAAACAGCAGGTGCAGGAAAGAGCAGATATGCTCTTTGAAAAGATGAGCCTTTTGGACGCAAAAGATAGGTTGCCTTCTCAGGTTTCAGGTGGAGAGGCTCAAAGAGCTGCTGTTGCAAGAGCGGTTATAAATGAACCGGCGATTTTGTTTGCGGATGAGCCAACAGGTGCTTTAAACAGAAGTAATACAGGAAAAGTCCTTGACCTTATGAGTATGCTTAACAAAGAAGGTCAGAGTATACTCATGGTAACACACGATATAAAGGCCGCATTGCGCGCAAACAGGCTTATTTATATCGAAGATGGAAAAATAGGTGGGGAGATGGAATTAAAGCCTTATTTTGAGCTTACAGGCTTTGATATGGATAGCAGATTTAAAGTGAATGATAATGAAGATAAAAATTCGTATCAAATTAGAGAAAAAGAAATCAATAAGGATGAATTAAAGGACAGAGAAGCACAGGTTAACTCATGGCTTTCATCCATGAACTGGTAGAAGGGTGGGAGCGATATGAGAGATTTAAATTTGATAATAAAAGGAAATTTCAGAAAAAATAAGGCTGCGTACATCACTGTTTTCATACTTATGTTTATTGTTTCCGTCTGCTTTGTAACTATGCTCAGTGTGGTAAATAATACTAAAAAGCACAATCAAAAGGCTATGGAGGATACCGGACTCGGAGATATGCTTATCTGGTGCGGCGAATACAATTTTGAAAACTTTGAAGAAGCCAAAATAAAATTTAAAGAAAAGCTTTCAGACTGTGAGGTCATATCGGAGGCTAAGGCTATAGATGTGATAGAAACCTATATACCTGATATAAACGGTACGGATTACGGCAATACAGTATTTCTTATCGACTATATGTCGGAGCAGGTAAGCTATAAAATAT
>JAFUEG010000197.1 GCA_017464045.1 Lachnospiraceae bacterium | reverse complement strand
GAGAAAATTCTTTGGTTTGAGAAGTCTTAAACCACTTACTACTCCCCTTAATAATATCTGTAGGGCATTGGTCTTTACCTTTCTGTGTGAAGCATCCATAGCATATATTACAGCCGACATATTAATAAGAAAATACATCAGCACTAAAAAAATAATAAATACTAATGCTAAATAAGTAGTAGGTGCCATAAAATATCTTTTTAACTTCCCAAGCGAGAGAAAGCCAATCCCTGCAAGTTCTATCGAATAGTTAATTATTCCATATAATGACGGTATTAAAATAACTGCTGCCAAAAGTTTATATATAACCTCAAATAATAAAACAGAAGGAAAATTATACTTAAACATCTCAAAACTTTTCTTTAATGTTTTCATATTTTCCCTCCTTGTCTTTTTTGATGTATTATGAGAGCCAGTCGAATTTATATAGGTGTATAACTCGGTTGCTCCCTATAAACTATAATATAAGCATGGCATCTCCGAATGAGAAAAATCTGTAATGTTCCTGTACTGCAATCTGATATGCCTCAAGTATTTTTTCCCTATCATATAAAGCTGAGACTAACATTAATAAAGTTGATTCAGGCAGGTGGAAATTGGTTATCAGGCGGTCAACGCATTTGAATTTATAACCGGGATAGATAAATATATCCGTCCAACCGCTTGTAGCTTTTACTCTACCGTTTTCATCTGCGACTGTTTCAAGTGTTCTTGTGCTTGTTGTGCCAACTGATATTACTTTTCCGCCATTTGATTTTGTCTGATTAATTATATCAGCAGATTCCTCATCTATGACATAGAATTCACTGTGCATATGATGGTCTGTTATATTATCGACCTTGACAGGGCGAAATGTTCCAAGCCCGACATGCAGTGTAACTCTTGCACTCTTTATGCCTTTTTTTTCTATCTCTGATAAAAGCTCATTTGTAAAATGAAGTCCCGCTGTCGGTGCTGCCGCCGAACCATCGTGCTTCGCATATACGGTCTGATAACGGTTTTTATCAGTAAGCTTATGTGTTATATATGGAGGAAGAGGCATCTGGCCTAATTCGTCCAATACCTCTTCAAATATACCACCATATTCAAAGCTTATAATCCTGTTACCCTCATCAACTATATCTACTACCTCGCCAACCAGCTTTCCATTACCGAACGATATCCTTGTACCTATTTTGGCCTTTTTACCCGGCTTTACAAGGGTCTCCCATGTCTTATCATCTTTTCGCTTCAACAGCAAAACTTCTATGGAAGCACCCGTTTCTTCTTTTTCACCGATAAGCCTTGCCGGAATAACTTTTGTGTCATTTATAACCAGACAATCACCTTCGTTAAGATAATCTATCACATCTGTAAAATGCTTATGTTCTATACCTCCATCAAAACGATTGATAACCATAAGTCTGGAATCACTTCTTTTTAGCAAAGGATCTTGAGCTATAAGTTCCTCCGGAAGCTCGTAGTAAAAATCACTAAGTTTCAAATTCATCCCCTCCGAAACATTATGCTCGAATCTCAATATTCATCTTACCGAGTTCTTTAAGAAGCTTGTCAATTATATCTGATACTTCTTTATCCTCTAATGTTCTATCCTTTGCTCTGAATGTCAAACTATATGCAACCGACTTCTTACCTGTTGCTACCTGTTCTCCTTCATAAATATCAAAGAGCTTGTAAGATTCAAGCAGCTTGCCGCCACATTTTTTAATGACCTTCTCTATCTCACCTACAAATATACTCTTATCAACCACAAGAGATAAATCTCTTGTAATGCTTGGGAACTTGGCAATTCCTTCATACTTCCTGTCAAAATCAGAAAGCATTGTAACGGTATCCATGTCAAGCACTGCAACGTATACATCCGCCTTAATACCGTAATTATCACCAACCTCCGGATGAATCTGTCCAAGATAACCGATGACAAGATTGCCCTTTTTTATTACTGCCTGTCTACCGGGATGTAAGAAAGAATGCTCAGTAGATGGTTCATAACTAACATCTTTTCCAAATCCAAGTCTCTCGAAGAGTTCCTCTACAACTCCCTTTAAGTTAAAGAAATCTCCGTCCCCATACATACCAAGTGTAAGCTTCATCTTCTCATCAGGTAATTCTGTAAGCGGAAGTGCCTTAGGAATATACACATTTGCAAGCTCATATAATCTTGCTTCTTTATTTCTTCTGTTATAATTTGTAGAAAGTGAAGTAAGTATACCATTTAATGAAAGGGTTCTCATTATAGAGTAATCCTCACCAAGCGGATTGGATATCTCGATAGCCTTTCTATATTCAGAATCTTCAGGTATAAGTAATTTATCAAATACTTTAGGACTCTCAAATGAATAACACATAGCTCCGGAGAATCCATTTCCTTCACATATTGTTCTTGTTATATCATTTATTCTCTCTGCATATGACTTCTTACCCGCAGTAGCTTCACCATGAGGAAGTGTAGTAGGTATGTTGTCATAACCGTAAAATCTTGCAACCTCTTCAGCAAGATCCGCCATACAATTAAGATCCTGTCTAAATGTAGGTATGGTTATCGTATTCTTATCAGCATTATATACAAGATTAAGCTTTGTAAAATATTTAAGCATATCTTCTTTTGATATATCCGTTCCAAGAAGTTTATTCATCTTCTCCGGTTCAAAAGGCAGTTCCTTATCAGATACAGGATTAGGATATACATCCACCACTCCATCAACTACCTTACCACAGCCAAGTTCTTCTATAAGCTGACAGGCTCTGTTAATTGCTTCGAGCGCGAGATTAGGATCAAGACCTTTTACAAACTTGGCGGATGCATCAGTTGATAAACCTATTCTCTTGGTAGAAAGTCTTATATTGGTTCCATCAAAACATGCTGCCTCAAAAAGAAGTGTCTTGATATCATCAGTTACCATAGAGTTTTCACCACCCATAATACCTGCTATAGCGACTTCCTTCTCACCGTCACATATCATAAGAACGTCATTGTCAAGCGTTCTCTCCTGTCCGTCAAGTGTTGTAAATTTATCTCCGTCAGCAGCACGCTT
>JAFUEG010000196.1 GCA_017464045.1 Lachnospiraceae bacterium | reverse complement strand
CTATCGGCTTATTTAATACCGCATCAAAGCCTGCCTCTTCGTAATCCTCATGTCCTTCCTGAGGCTCGTATGCCGTATAACAAACAACAGGAGTATTAAAAACATAACCGGTTTTTAATTTAAGTTCTTTTAAGGTTTCATAGCCATCCTTTCCCGGCATGTGATTGTCCAAAAATATTAAATCATATTTCTTATCATTGCATTTTTTTATGCATTCATCTCCATCACAGGCAAGTTCTACATCAGCTCCATAGGACATAAGCAGTGACTCAAGCATTATCCTGTTTATCTCCATATCATCCACCACAAGCAATATGGTTTTTTTCGCTTCAGCCATCAGGTACCCTCCTTTATTTCTTATATTTTTTACAGCTATTCTAACACGTTCGTCTCTTCGCTTTCTTCTAAGTCATCTAAGATTTCTGCCTCTTCGTTTTCTTCCGACTCATTTAATTTCTTAATCATTCTTGCAATCCGAATCATTATAACTATTACCAATATAACAAGTCCTGCAAAATATATACTGATTGTTCTCGTATATGCCGCAATCTGTGTAAAATGAAGCAAAGATAATACAATTATCATTGCCACAAGCACATAACGTTCAATTCTGAAATTAATAATTTTTACAATAGTACCCACGTACCCCAGTATCAAAAAAGGCAGTATAAAACCAGTCAGATATTTTAAATAATAATGTCCAATGGGGGTTTTGATTATATATTGAGTGAATAATAAAGGACATGCAGAATACACAGTCAGAACAATCGATAAAAGTCCGAGATAATAAGTTTTCTTATCTGCTGTTTTCTTTGTTTTATTAATAATAAAATATACGAGAAGAATTATGCCAAAGCAAAAAAGCAATCCTCCTGAAATTATGGAATACTTTTCTATACTTAAATATTTACTTAAAATTTCTTTTTCCGAGCCGAGATAAAAATTATAATTCTTTAAAAAACTATTTTTGTAAGAGGTTTCAATCCTTATAGTTATCGAACCCTTAGCGTCATCCGGTATATCTATAAAATGCATACAGCTTCCGGGAGAATCACCAAAATGTGGTTTCTTACCAAAATGATAAACTCTTTCAGTTAAGTTAAACGAATTATCCTTTGAAAAAATGCCGGTATTTTCATCAGAAGCACTTATGCTTTCAGAAATATAAACATCAACATATGCATTATTGGTTTTAAAGGATAAGGTTTTACCCCGCATATCATCAGTGATATTGTGAGTAGCCGCAAGTATATAGACATTATTTTTATTGTTATCATAGTATGTACTGACACTGTTGGAATTTTTTATCTTAATTGAAATCAGATAATTCCAATTATCATCGAACCTGAATGTACCCGTTTTATCGTTTTCTTCCGCCTTTTTAGCAACAGCTGAAAGAACCAAAGAAACCAGCATAAGCACACTCACACAGATAGTAATCAGAAGACTTTTTTTCTTATCGTTCATTCTCACTTATCCTTAAACAATTATTAATTCACCACATTCAAATATATATGTAAATATAAAAATCATTTAAACTCATCTTTAGATTTTTATCTCTACATAATACTTCTCAACTCTTCCCTCCTGTTCTGGATTTCAGACTCGAGTTCCGAGTAGTCCATCTCGGTTCTTGCCCTTAAAAGCTCGGTTATCTCTGCAACCTTATCATAGATAGGTGTGAGAGCAAGATTACCAAGCACTCCCTTTAATGCATGTGCAGCATCAAAGGCCTCATCAAGATTGTTTGCCGCGAGTGCTTCATGAAGCTTGTCAAAGTTTTTTTCGTCCGGCACTGTACCGGCAAGCCTTAGATAAAGTGCCTCATTATTTATACATCTTGAAAGTCCTTCTTCAACATTAGCACCATAGTTTCTTAACGCATCTATTGTCAGCATTTTTTTCTCCCTTTGCAGTTCAAATAACTGCTTTAGCATTTTTATATATCAGGTTGTTATAATTACTTTTCCTCTAAATCCTTCTCTATCAAAAGATTAAACTCCGAAGCAGGTAAAGGCTTTGAGAAATAGTATCCCTGAATCACATCACAGCCTCTGTCCTTTAAGGTTTTGTACTGATTTTCTTCTTCAACGCCCTCCGCTATAACAGGCACCTTAAGAAGTCTTGCTATATCGAGAATTATCTCCACGAGCTTTAAATTTTTATAATCAGTTAGCATATTTCTTATAAATTTCATATCCATCTTAAGTACATCTATCGGAAGTGTTGTAAGCATATTTAATGATGAATAACCGGAACCGAAATCATCCAGTTCAATCTTAAAGCCTCTGCTTCTTAATTTATTTACAACCTCTATAAGCTCATTTACATTATCCGAATACGCCGATTCGGTTATCTCCAGCATATATTCGTTAGTAGTAAGTCCATACTTTTCAACGAGATTTGTAAGCTTATCAAAAAGCTTTGGATCATATATATCAATTCGGGAAACATTGACGGATACCGGGATGGTGACATTGTACTTATCCTTCCACTCCCTGATCTGTCTTGCTGCCTCTTCCCATACATAATTATCGAGCTTCTGTATAAGTCCGTTACCCTCAAAAAGCGGGACAAAATCCCCCGGACTTATCATACCGAGTTCAGGATGTCTCCATCTTATAAGCGCCTCTGCACTCGAAAGTCTCGGTCTGTCACCTGTTATATTGTATTTAGGCTGGAAATAAACCATAAGCTGTTTTTCCGAAACCGCCGTATAAAAATCTCTTATGAGTTTTTCTTCATATATAGCCCTGTCATAAAGATTTTTATCGTAATATGCAACATTTCTTGTATAGTCCTCTCTTATTCTGTTGCAGGCGATAACCGCTCTGTCATACCACATCTCCGGCTGAACGTTTTTGTCAACATCAGGGTAAACACCAAGTCTTACTCTTATATTATGTGTGCTTGTTTTCTCATAAATCTGCTTATTAATCCTCTCCAGCACATTGTGTCCGTATATATCCTTGTGTTCAAGATATACGTAAAATGTATCTGCATTTACACGGCTCGCAAGCCCTCCGTTTTTATGTTCAATCATATCCTGAAGTTCATTGGCCACAAGAACAAGTATCTCGTCACCGAAATCCCTTCCGTATATCTCATTTATTAGATGGAAATGATCGATGTTAAGCACAACCGCATCCATCTTTGTATCCGGTGCATATTTTTCTATCTGTGAAATGTATCTTAAGAAATATTCTTTGGTATAAAGGCCTGTAAGGGAATCCTTTTCTGTGGCCTGAATTATATTTTTATCCTCTGCAAATTCTATGATTCTTTCAGCTCTCGCAAATATAACCTCCGTCATATCATAAGGCTTTGTTATGAAGTCAATTGCACCAAGCTTTATACTTTCAATCTCGGCATCCTTTTCGGAGGTCATTACAATTATCGGAATACGCTTAAGGATTTCATCCTCTTTACATAGCTTTATAACCTCATAGCCATCCATCTTCGGCATGAGCAAATCAAGCAGCATAAGAGCGAAATCATAAGGTCTTTCTCTTAAGATTTCCATGGCCTGCCCGCCATCCTCGGCATAAGTCACTTCATATGCCTGATTAAATATATTTCCAAGTATTTCTCTGTTAACAAATTCATCATCAACTATGAGTATGTGCTTTTTAAAGCCATCCTTTTCTTTAAAGCGTTTCATCCGGCGCAGCCCCTCCTCTCGTGTACCTTCCTCGAATAAAAAAATTATACCAAAGAATTAAATGTTGTTCAATAAAAATGTGTGCCATGAAAAAGGATACAAAAAATAGTCGATGGAACTTCCACCGACTGATTATTCCATCCATTTTAATTCTGCTCTGTATGGCTTTTCTTTTTGATTTTTTTATGATTATGTTATTCATCTGCTTTTCGTCTTTCAAATCCTTTAAATAAATACCATCCGAGCACTGCATTGAAGCCAACTGCCGCAAATACGCTAAAGCGTTCTACTATTCCGAAATATTCGGGCGGTACTGCTATGGTTCCGATTGCACCTATAAACATCATGGCAAGTGCAACAGCCGCCCAGATTCCTATGCCTCTTATCTGCTTATCCTTGCATCCTGCTATGATAATTATAACAAGTGAAACAATAGATAAAGGCACTACTGCTATTGTAACCACCATATGCATTACCTCCTGAAAGGATTCGATTTCTTTTCCGCTGTCGGAAAGAGAAAACATTTTATATCCGACATTTGATATGAGATTCATTATGGCAAAAAGGTAAATTCCCAGTCGAAACAGCTTTGACGATATCTTGTTTTCAGAAATGAAAACAGCAACACAGGTAATACAAACCATACCACCAACTCCATAAAATGCCGACAACCTCTCCCAAAGGACTCTCGAAGGAGCACTTTCCGCAGAAAGGTCACTTACTGCCTGCTCCATCCATTTATATCCCGGAAATGCCATAGGTGAAAATACCACTGCAGCCGTATATGATATAAAAGATAGGATTCCGACTAAGCCAATCCAGTTAATTAATTTTTTATTCATCCCTTAACGCCTCCTTTTTTTCATTTACTTTTTTCATTTACTTTTTTCATTTACTTTTTCCAATTTACTCTTTGCCTTTATTCTTTACATCATATATCCTGCAAAACTCATCTATAAAATCCATAAGCCTTCCCTCTTTTGCTTCTTGTCCGGCAAAACGCATATCAAACTCATAATCGATAATCGCATGTATCGCCATCGCAAAGGAAAATGCAGCCACATCCACATCTTTAAAGTCCGCAATACCCTTTACCTGCAATGCGTAAAACAAGGTCTTCGTGGCATTAATCATCTTTTTTGTTTCTTTAACCATAATCTCTGCTGCCGCACTGTTAATCGACCTTTCCGACATGATTATTTTATAAAAAAGGTACATTTTGGGATCATTTACCATCCTCTTATAGGAAGTAACCGAATCGGTAAGTATCTCCTTAAACGACCTCCCATCTGCAAGCTTATCATAATCTATCTCGCCCACATCAGCCGTCTTCTTTGATGCGGTTCTTAAAACCTCATACATTTCATTTACGATTTCTTCCTTTGAAGAAAAATGATTATAAAGCGAAGCCTTTGTTATGCCTACCTTATCTGCAATCTGCTGCATGGATATGGTTCCAAGTCCCTTCTCGGCTGCAAGGAAAAGTACTGCACCGATTATTTCTTCTTTTCTGTTTGTCATGATTTTTCTCCGTGCTATTCTTATATAATTGTATGTAATAATATTTTTACCTATTGTTTGCGATTTTACTACCGTTTGGTAGTTTTGTCAAGAAAAACAGGCAGAGCCATAGCTCTACCTGTTTTTAAAATTCAATTTTAATATATAAATAATCAAATTATTGTTTCTTGGATACAAGGCAAATACTTTCAATATTTCTCGTAAAAGGGAATTGATCTACGCAGCATGCCTTGATAAGCTTATAACCCTTTTCATTCATTATCTTCAGATCCCTGGCAAGTGATGTAGGCTTGCAGGATATGTAAACTATCTGATTTACTCCAAAGTTAAGAATTTTTTCAAGTGCTTTAGGATTAATGCCGTCCCTTGGCGGATCGACTATAATCAAATCCGGTTTGTCCGAAACCAGATCAATTGCCTTTAAGACATCTCCGGCTATAAACTCACAGTTGGTGAGCTCGTTAAGCCTGGCATTTTCCCTTGCCGCCTCTACAGCTTCCTCAACGATTTCAATTCCTATTACCTTTTTTGAAGCAGGTGCCATCATCTGCGCTATGGTTCCTGTTCCACTATATAAATCAAAGATGACTTTCCCAGAAGGATTGCTCATTTCACTTTCAAAATCATACGAGTCCGATTTAGTCAGATTGCTTTTATTGAGTGAACCACTCTCATATATATACTCTCTGGCCTTTTCATAAAGCACCTCACAGCCCTTTGTGTTGGTCTGGAAAAATGAAAAAGGTGATATTTTAAATTTCAGTCCTATTACCTCCTCGGTTATGTAATCCTTTCCGTATAAGCATATGTTTCTGTCACTTTTAACCACATCTCCGAGAGTATCATTTTCCGTATAAAGAATTCCTGCTATGCGTCCGCCTTCGGTAAGCTCTCCATGTTCTTCTAAAGATATCAGACCATTTACATATTCATTAAGCAACGTTTTTTCATCAAAGCCATATGTATTCCACTGGGTTGATGTAACAAGATTTATAAGAAATTCCCGGGTTGCAGCTGACTGTCTTACCACAAGGTTTCTTAAAATTCCCTCGTGCTTCATCCTATGATAGTAAGGGACATTTCTTTCACTGAAAAATGTTAAGGTGTACTGAACTACTTTTCTCCAGTCCGAATTGATTATCAAACAACCGGATTCCTCACACACGCTCACTATATCATGAAAGCTCCCCTTCTTGTGAAGCCCAAGTGCAAGAGGTCCATCCTTATATTCATCTCCGAAGGTAAACTCCATCTTATTGCGATATGCATTTTGAACAGGAGACGGTATAATGCCCTCCCACTCATAGGAATGACCGGGAAGTGCTTTATCTATAAGTTTTTTAACCATATCTTCCTTGAACCTAAGCTGATTCTTATAAGAAAGATTTTGGTAAGCACATCCTCCGCATATACCAAAATAAGGACATAACGGTTCTATATCCTCAAGCTCAGACCTTTCCAGTACTTCAAGCAAGCGTCCTTCTGCCATGCCGGTCTTTTTCTTGGATATCGAAAATCTTACCTTCTGTCCCGGAAGTGTTTCCTTAACGGTAACCTTCCTATCCTCTATAAAAAGACTTCCCTTATTCGGAAAATCAAATTCTTCTATATATCCCTCGTATACTTCGCCTTTTTTCATTTTTAACCCTCTTATTTTTCCTGCTATGGATTTAGTCTAACAGATTCAAGTCTAGATATTATGAAATTCATAACTTACCATTTCATAATCATCGATATCTATAATTGCATAGGTTTTCTTTCCGTCATCCTGCCTCGGAAGAGAGATACTACCGGGATTAAGTATCGTTACGTCATCTTCATTTTCATCCAGATACGGCATATGTGTATGCCCAAATAATGCTATGTCACACTCATTTTGAAGTGCATTATATCTTAGCGTTGAAAGTCCCATACTGACTCCCTCTCTATGTCCATGCACCGCATATATCCTGTGCTCACCAAACATCAAAATCAGTCTGCTTTTAAGCTCCGGTATATAGTCAGTATTTCCACAGACAAAATAAGCAGGAACCCTTGCCATGCTTTCAATCTCACGATAACTGCTGCCCACATCTCCAAGATGAATAAGCGCATTTATCTTGCCGGCATCCTCTATCGCCTTTTTTACATTTTCATTTCTTCCATGCGAATCGCTTACTACCAGTATTCTCATAGCACCTTATTAAACCTCACAAACGCCAAAATTACAAAATAAAAATAAATTCCATATAATTAAATTCTTTATATAATCTCTTTAATTGCACGAAGAGCATTTCCTCTGTGACTAAGATTATTTTTCTCCACGGGATCAAGCTCTGCAGTAGTCTTGTCAAGCTCAGGAACATAAAATATAGGATCATAACCAAAACCGTTTTCACCGGCAGGCTCATAAGCAATCCTTCCCTCG
>JAFUEG010000195.1 GCA_017464045.1 Lachnospiraceae bacterium | reverse complement strand
GAAAATCCCCTTATTTGAAACAACCATCATACGTGCCTCTTGAAGATTTTCGGCAAATAAGAAGTCACTTTTAAAGCCCACTATATCACGATAGTATTTTCGTTCCTCCTCCTGCTGCTTCTTGTTTGCAATAAGGATACACGGTGTATTTTTAAGGTCTTCTATATCAATTTTATCAAGCTTGGATAGCGGATTATGCGTCGCAATTTCCACAAAGCAATAATTTTCTTCCAAAATAAGATTCTCATAGGCATCGGAAAATGCACGTCTCTGGTCATTAAGTGCAATGTCAATCTTACCGCTCACCAAAGCCTCATATAAATCCTCATGATTTCCGCTTATAACACTTATTGAAACCTCCGGATATTTTTCCGAAAAGGCTGCCATGGCACGATTAAATTCATCTCCGTCATAGGACACCAAAAGTCCGAGCGAAAGCTCGGCAACATCCTTTTTATCTATCTTTTTTGTCTCTTTTTTAAGGGTATCCAAATCCGAAAGAATCACAAGACTTTTCTTATAAAAATACTCGCCGGCTTCGGTTACATCGAAGCTGCGGTTTTTCCTTGTCAAAAGCTTTACGCCAAGCTCATCCTCAAGTGATTTTATTGACTGGGAGATAGCAGACTGGGAGATATGACATTTTTCTGCCGCTTCAGTAAAACTTTTTTCTTCTATAACTGCCTGAAAATGCTCTATCTGTCTGAGCAGCATATCTCATACCTCCCATCATAAAATACGAATATTTCAAAATTGTTCCTTATCATTTATCCCTACTCAAACTTTTCCGCTACCATAGCAAGATACTTCGTAACCTTAAGATGCTGCGGACATATATTTTCACACTGCTTACATCCAACACAGGCACTTGCCTTGCCAAAGGTCTTAGCAAGGTTATCATAATACTCTCCCTGTGGTGTCCATCCCTTCTTACCATCAGGATTATCCTTCATCTCAGCATTATAAAGTGAAAAATACTTCGGTATGGCAATCTTAATCGGACAGCCTTCAGTACAGTATGAACAGCCTGTACACGGAATTGCTATCGAACTGTTAAGTATATGAACGGCCTTTCTGATAATATCCTTCTCTTCATCATTAAGCGGAATAAAATTCTGCATATAGCTTGTGTTATCTTCAAGCTGTTCCATATTGCTCATACCTGAAAGGACCATCTTTACATTGTCATGTGATGCAGCAAAACGTATAGCCCATGATGCTACACTTGCATCAGAATTGTAGGCCTTATACATATCTGTAATTTCATCCGGCATATTAACAAGTGTTCCTCCTTTAATCGGCTCCATAATAATAACCGGCACTCCATGCTTTGCGGCAATCTCGTAACACTCTCTCGATCTTATCGCAGGACTGTCATAATCAAGATAATTAAGCTGTATCTGTACGAATTCCACCTCAGAATGGTCTGACAAAACCTTATCCAAAAGTTCAGGACTGTCATGGAAGGAAAATCCCGCGTGCTTAACAAGTCCTGCTGCCTTCTTCTCCTGCAGCCAATCAAACACATGAAGTCTGTCATATGTTTCTATACTATGAATGTTCACATCATGAATCAGATAATAATCAAAATATCCTGCTCCTGTCTTCCTTAACTGCTCATTAAACACTTTATCTCTATCGTCCTCGGTCTGTATGAATCCCGAATGAAGCTTAGTAGCAAGCGTAAAGCTTTCTCTCGGATGACGCTCAACAAGTGCCTGTCTTGCGGCATTTTCACTGTTAAATGCGTTATACATCCAGGCTGTATCAAAATATGTAAAGCCTCTCTCCAAAAATAAATCCACCATCTTCTCTAGCTGCTTTATATCTATATCAGCCGGATCATCAGGGTTATTAAGCGGAAGACGCATCAATCCAAAACCCAGTTTTTTTGCACCATTAAAAATATCATTTGCCATAAAGTAACCCCTTTCGTTCTTTATAAATCATACACATAAATATATTATAAAACGAAAAAAATCAAACCGCAATAACCTATATCATTAAATGTGACAAGGGCGTGAGCCTGTCACATAATTGATACGGAATATATCAGACTCTATAAAAAATGTGCAAAGCATGGCGTTAAGTAACACGTGCCATGCGTGCACATTTTTACCAACTTTTGCAAGCTCTGCAGCAAGATTTTTCTCTGCTGCCTTTTCTCCAAAATAAACCTTAACCGGATAACTGTAAGTAAATGAATTCATATAATAATCCTCCTCAATTTTCATTATTCTAACTTTTCCAAAACCCCATCCTGCCTGCAGTAGGATGGGGTTGTCTTTGTTATTTTTAATTTACTACGCCATAACAGCCAGTTTCTCAAGCCACTTCTTAACTGCCCCTGCTGCACCGCTCTCTGCGTCACTCATTTCTATCGGAAGCCCTTCCAGAACTCTTGCACCCGGTGCAAGCTTCTGAATGGTTTTGTAGGTTCCGCCGTCTCTTGAACCCATATGTGTGTTAAATGGTATAATCGTCTTTCCCAAAAAATCATACTCGTCAAAAAGCGTATAGATAATCATCGGAAATGTATACCACCACATAGGGTAACCGATATATATTGTATCGTAATCTTCTATCAGAAGCTTATTTTTAATTGCCGGTCTCATATCCTCGTCATGCTCCTTCTTGGCATATCTTGCAAGAGCATCATAGTTTTCCCTGTTGCTGTCATACGGCACGACCGGTTCTATCTCCATGATATCCGCTCCTGTCTGCCTCGCTATCTCTTCGGCAGTTTTCTTTGCAGTTCCGTATACTGAAAAATATATCACAAGTTCCTTTGCCATCTTATCACCTCACCATAATGTTCATCTATTGAAAATGCTGCCTATAAATCCTCTTTAAGCTCCATGCTTGCATATGCAGCAAGTGCTTCCGGAGTTGCTGTATAATAACGAACACCATTATCAACCTTAGCTATCTTGGCCATATCATCTGCAGAAAGTTCAAAGTCAAATATATCGAAGTTATCACGGATATGGTCAGGATTCTTTGAACCCGGTATAACTACATTTCCTGACTGTATATGCCAGCGAAGAATAATCTGGGCATTGGACTTACCATACTTCTCTCCAAGCTTGCTAAATACCGGCTGTTCGATAAGGCTCTTATCACCGTGACCCAAAGGATACCAAGCCATAAGTCCCATATCATACTTTGAAAGAAGCTTCTTAAGCTTGGTCTGTGGGAAATAAGGATGAGCCTCAACCTGAACTACCTGCGGCTTAATCTCCATAGTATCTATAGCCTCCTGAAGTAACTCTTCAGGGAAGTTAGAAAGACCTATCGCCTTTACCTTGCCCTCCTTATATGCCTTTTCGATATTCTTATACCCCTCTCTCCAATTATCAGTAGGTTGATGTAAGAAAAGAAGATCGATATAATCCGTATCAAGTCTCTTTAAGGTTTCTTCAATAGCTGTTTCCTTCCCATATACTGTTGGCCAAAGCTTAGTTACAAGGAAGATATCCTCTCTTGCCACGCCGCTCTTTTTTATACCACGGCCTGTACCGCTTTCATTCATATAACCGTTTGCTGTATCGATAAGTCTTACACCGCTTCTTAAAGCGCTTTCCACGGAAGCCTCTGCCTCCTGAGGTGACATCATAAATACTCCTATACCTGCCATAGGCATCTTGATTCCGTTGTTTAATGTAAAATACTCCATAATAATCTCCTTTCAATCCTTTTAAATATCAGTATATTTATTTTCTTTTGGTTATAAAAGCTTAAGTCTTGCATTTAGCTTATATATAACCTGCTCTCTGATTACAAATATTACACAAAATACCCTTGTTTGTCTAATGCTAATCAGGTATAATGGTATAAGTGTCAGTTATACCATTAGATAATTTAAAGCAACTTTTCCATTCATTCTTAATACATATAAAGAATATGTGGATGTTAAAACTTTATTCTGTGTAAACAAACATAGTATCAATGATTAATTAAAGTGAGGAAAATACGATATGATAGAAATATACCTTTTAGAGCAGCTTTTAGCCTTTGCCAAAAACAAGACCTTACTTCGCGCAGCCGAAGAACTTCATATATCACAGCCGGCTCTAAGCCGTTCCATGAAAAAAATCGAAGAAGAATTCGGTGTTCCGTTATTTCACAGGGAAAACAGCAAGATTTCTTTAAATGATACCGGCAAGCTTGCCGCCGAATATGCCCAGAGGGTTCTTGAATCAGACCAGGAAATGTTAGAGCGGGTTGTAGCCTTTGATCGAAGTAAAAGGACGCTCTGTGTAGGAAGCTGCGCACCGTTTCCCATAGGTGAGCTTCTCCCGTATATACAGGAATACTATATCGATATGGCAATTACTTCAGAAATTACGGATGATGACAAGCTTATACAAGGTCTTAAAAACGGTATCTACCAGCTGGCAATCTTACACGAACAGCCGGATGACGAAGCACTTTTCAG
>JAFUEG010000011.1 GCA_017464045.1 Lachnospiraceae bacterium | reverse complement strand
GCTGAATAAAGACTTGAAAGCGTCCTTGCAAACCTCGCAGTATATATAACCTTCCTAAGTTTTCCAAAAACAGGAAGATGTATCTCCAGCTTATCCTTATAATATTTAACCGAAGGAATTGAAAATATTATTTTAAAAGTTATGTAAAGTACGGCCGCAATAATAAGAAGTACATACCATTTATTTTTCACATAATTACTTATACCAAGCAATATAGTTGTTGAAGCCGGAAGGCTCTCCATCTGAGAAAACAAGCTGTCAAACTGTGGTATAACGTATCCCATGATAATCGCAACAACTATTACGATAAGAACGCCAAGAATTTTAGGATATGTCATAGAGCTTTTAACCTTCTGACCCAGCCTGTATTCCTTATCATAGTGTGATGCCATCTGCATAGCAATCTTATCAAGATTACCGCTTGTCTCTGCACTCTTTACCATGTTTATAAAAAGCGGTGGAAATGCGTCACCCTGCTCAAGCATTGCATCAGATAAAGAAATACCCGAACGAACCAGCTTAAGTATAGCAGCATAAATTTCCTGTTCTTTTGGATTGATAGACTCATCCTCAGATATAATCTTGAGTGCCTTTACAAGAGATACTCCGGCAGCCGTAAGTTCCCCTATATTTCTTGAAAAATCAGAAATTGCGTCTGATTTTATCCTTTTAATATTCTTTTTTTCGACTACAGCCTTTGACTCGATAAGAAGCTTGTTATCCTGCTTTAACTTATCATGAAGGTCAAATTCATCATTTGCCTGAAGAACGCCTGATACAATCTTTCCTTCATTGTCCTGGGCCTTATATTTATAACGAACCAAGGCTTAATCCTCCTCATCTATTTTTTCTTTCTGTTGTGTCTTTCTATCTTTTTTTACTTTATCATTATTTTCTTTTTTATCCATAATATTACCCGACTTATTTATCTTAAGCCCGGTATATATAGATGATATAACCAACATACAGATTATTGATGTGATAATCGTAACTAATGCCGCCAAAAAAATTGAAATATTATCAACATAATATAAAAAAACATAGACCAGCAATGCAAGCAATCCGCCTGCTATCTCAGTATAAAAACTTCTTTTTGGAAAAGGCGCATCACAAAATCTGCACTTTCCTTTATTTATAAACCTCGAAATCACCGGAAATGTATCTTTAACCCTAAGTCTGTGTCCACATTCCCTGCAGGTTGAATATTTCCTTTTTAAAATATCTATATTATTGGTTCTACAAAAGCTTAGCTCATCTGCAAGCGAAAATATATCTGCGCCAATAAAAAATATAATTATAATACATAAAATATTTAGAAAAATTAACATATTCCAAACCTTCTTAGACCATTATTTCAAAACAAATTCTGTTAATTTTATAAAAAACTGATATAATTATTAATAATTGAACAGATTTATGAGGTAATCCACATCCCATTTATCTGACCCATCCTCAAATTGATATGTAACCTTATAATTACCTATCTGATAAGTAAAACCTGTAACAATCTTCAATTCATTATCATAAGAAGTTATATCTATAACTCCATCATTTTCCAGAATCTCCCGGATACGTTCTATACTTTCTCCTGATAATCCATGTCTTTTGCCCGGTTCAAATACAGACTTTCCCTTTGCATAGTACTCTATATCAAGCATATTAAGTGCAAGTTTAACATTTTTAGCTTCCTTAAAGGCTGTTCTTCCGCCATGCATTATCCTGAAATAGTTAAACAAAACCACAAATAAAGCTACTGCTGCAAGAACAATAATCACAGCAATACGTATTCTTTTTCTTCTTATTCTGCTATACTCTTTATCCAAATCCATCACCCCGATGTATTATACAAAACCCAACTTAAAACGTTCTTATTATTTATTATCCGAAACACCATTTCTATCTATTGAATAAATGCATTTATTCATCTTTAATACGTTCCCATGCCGCGGCATCCCTGAAATTATAACATTCTATATAAGTTGTTGTCGTGTAATCTCCATATCTGTCACTATGTATAATTAGAGTCATCCTGATTATATTCCCATTATATTTTCCATAATCAGGATCACTAGTATCATCAATTTTTGAAAGCTTTTCAAACTTTAAATCCTTTATTTCATATCCCATATAAGTCTTCTTATCAAAAGTCCATTTTGAACCTTTATCTACAGATACTTCACCTGTTTCTTCATCCTCGTTCGCAATAGGATAATAATATATAAGCATATAAGATTTATTACTATCGCTATCCTTTTCAGTAGTTATATATATATGACTTCCGGCATTATCATTTAATTCTATCTTTTTTCCATCATCTGAAATACGAATTGATGCATTGGGATTTCCCTCAATAACACCTCCAACTAATGCCCCTTCAATTTCACCGGAAATCTTAGTATTAATTATAGCTGAAACCTGCATGCCTGTCTGTATGCTCTTCGCCTGATAATAAACATTTACCGTATCAGAAATAACCTTAGAGGCTGCCACCATAAAAAGCCCAAGTAAAGCAAATGTCACGATAAGCTCTATCAATGTTAAACCGTCATTATTTAATATCTTTTTTCTTTTTTTCACAGAGCTCATCTCCTACCATGATTATCATATAGCGTTAAAAGCAAATATATTTTTTTATATGATTTGTAAGCAAAACTACTGTTTATTAATAATTATTCATCCTTAAAAAAAACTTTAAAAATAGAAAGGCCTGCATTATCACTATAAAACTTTTTTAACTCAGCACTTAACACAACCTGAACAGGCTTAGCCTGATTTGCAGTTACATTTGTTTTTTCTTCATCCAGTGTAAGTACAAGCTTTGCTCCCTCAATAGTTGTATACTCAGCATCCTTTTGATACATTTCACGATTTATGGTTGTTCTGTCATTTTGCATATCCACACTTTTTTCAACCATCTCACTTGATACACCTACTATATGAACCATACACTCTACAAGCACTATAACCAGTATGGTAAAGCCTACCAAAACCTCTACCATAGTTGAACCCTGATTATTTAGTTTTAAATCTCTAATAACTTTTTTTATCATAAAACACCTCAGTTAACTCTTGTCCATGTCCAACGTTCATTTAAATCTATAGTATTACCTGCCGGATTAAAAGCTGAATCAGTTTTATTATTTTCTATTTTTTCACTGATTTCATCATCAAAATATGTCATTCCAAGTTCATAATAAGAAGTAGTTGTACTTGTCTGTCCACCCTTTGTAACTGTTACTTCAACCGTAAGAATAGCCTGATCCTTTATGTCAATATCCTCACATTCCCAATACATGCAGACCGATATGTCATCCGCCATAGCTGAGTACTCAGATGTATCTCCTCCCGTTAAACTAAGTTTAAAATATCTGTAAGCATTTGCTTCTACATGTCCGGCAGTCGTCTCATCTCTGTAATATGGCCAATTGTTCTGAAAAAGATTATATCTTACGTAATACCACATATTATAATCAGGCGCACAATATTTGGCGTTTTCATAATTGTTTATACCATCAAGCAAAGCCTGGGAGTCATCAAAGTTCGGACTTGTAAGTTCATCTCCGATTTCAATATTTATCGATTTTGAAAGTTCCTTAACCTGTGATTGGGTAACCTTTCTTTCATTTGACACAAAAAGAGAATATGAAACCAAAAGCAGGGATAAGGTAAAAGTAATCACTATAATGCTTACGACAATTGCAACTATCATTGCCGAACCACGATTATCTTTATAAAGTTTTGATCCTTTAAACCGCCTTATAAGTTTCATATTCTCTCCTCAATTAATCTTTAATTATTTGAGTCTTGTGTATCATTTTCATTTGATTCAACTGTTGTTTCTTCCGTTGAAATCTCTTCTGTTATATCCGCAGTATTTTCTTCTGTTGACGAATCAAATGTTTCTTCAGTTAAAGTTTCTTCAGTAACAGTTACATTTTGATCAATACTATGATTAATATCTGTATCAGCTGTCTCTGAGCTTGATTCATCATTTTTATTATCTGATTCATCATCTGAAGAATCAACAGGAGTTATCTGATATAAAGAATTAATATTTAAAACATTTTCCAAAGTCTCAATATCAGGCGAACTTCCTAATATATGCTCATCTAAAATCATCTCCTCATCAGATATTTCGTTTCCAAAACATGATTTTGTAAGATAGATGCTGTTTGACCATGCTGAAATACAGGTATTGTCAACACTGGCAGCACTTATTATAACACTATAGGTTTCATTTTCATCAAAATAATCCTTAAACACTGCAATGTATGTTTCATATCCAATTACGGCTCCGTTATCCTCGACAGGACTGCTTATCGTTGCATACTTTTCACATACAAGCTCATTTGAATTGTTAATAACAAGTATTCTGTAAATAACCGGATTAGTTGTTTTTGTCTTAACCTTAAGCTTATAGTACTCCTTTGTTGTATCTCCGACAGTCTGATTCAAAGCCCCATCAATAGCAATATCACCATCAATTTCAATTAAATCAGTTATGTTTCCAGCGTCTCCCTGAGTTATCGAACGTTCAATATTCCATTCTTTATTTGCATTTGATATTCTAATTATTTTCTCAATATCAGATGCCTCATAACCGCTTTCACCATCACTGCCGACAACTGCCTGAACAGTTACGCTTTCAGTTATATTGTAATCTGCTTCAGGAACATCTGCCAAATATTATGTTTCTTTTCCTATTTTCTTTATATCCGGAAGTATGATGCTTATCTTTCCGTCACTTGAGTAATTTAACCTTGCTGTAAGTTTTAAATCCTCAACAGATTGATCATCCTGCAAGCCGCGGATTATTTCTTTCTTTAAAGTATAGTTATAGGTAAGAACCGCAACCTCATCAGTTTCTGAAAGTGTACCATATTTAATAACATACGGATTAAACTCACAGTTTGCATCTTTAAAGTTTGATAACTCATTAATACTTTCAATATATTCAGTTTCAACTGATGTTCCATCTGCGTAGAAACCATAAACTTCGAATGTATCATCACCATTTGGAACTATATAAATATACTGAATCTGATTATCCACTCCTATAATCTTTGCAACATAACCATCCGCATAACTCTGTGTCTTAAAGCTCAATGTTTCGTGTGTTATAGCCAAATGTGCAGTAGTATCAGAAACATCCTTTATTATCCATTCATTTGCTCCACTGATATTATCATAGTAGTATTTATATCCTGCTTCCGTTGTTCCGGATATACTTACCCCATCCAACTTGACCTTCGGAATCTTAACCCAATAGTAATTAACCGTCGCATCTTCATCAGGATCCTCATCAGTCCACCAGGAATCGATATCACTATTTGTAGTTGCCTTTATTGCAATCTTCATATACTTTCCTGCATAGTCCGACAATATGAAATCACCTGACTCTTTAATCTGATATGATGCCTCATTAAGCCTTGAGCCAAACATATTGATTCCATCAGCCTTACCTGCATATGTGTATATTGATCCGCTATTCCAATATCCCGTATCTGAATCTGATATAATATCACCGGAATATTCAACCTGCTCTGTACCGATTGAAATCTCATCATCAGCCTTTTCATCATATATTGCAATTGCAATATTATAACGTCCCCAGTCTCCGTCTGTGAAATCGGAATTTGTAAAATTAAGTGTAATTCCCATGTCATTAATATCAGTAATCGTAAATAAACTATCCGGTGATGCATCATTTGGCAACGTTGCAGTCATTTGAGTGATATCAGGAGTCTTAAGTCTTTCAGGCAAAGTCATCTCTATAGGAGTACTTTCCTTACCATCCATATAGTTTTCTGCTTCTTTTCTCGCAATAGCCTTAACGGTTACACTCAATTCATCTCCACCTGCAAAGTCAGACAAATCAATTATAGCTCTATGCTGTCCTCTGCTGTTATAGCTTTCATCATAAGAGCTGTTTCTGTCATTTGATAAGTCAATAACCTTAGCTCCATTTTCAGTAAGTTTCGCGATATCAAGACCTATTACATCATCAGCCGCATCTGCATTTTCAATATCCTGAATATAGTAATAATGTGGTTTTACGTTTGAACCGCTCTTAACACTTACACTGATTAAATATCCGCCTAAATCCTTAATTTCATTAGCATCAGTGATAGGCCCCCATGTCACATCATACAAAAGACCACTCTTATTAAACTTATTATGACCATTAGTTCCTGTTTCAGAATGAAGAATAATCTGCGACAGTGAAAGCGTAGATAATCTAAGCTTACACTTATACTCACCTGTTGCTGAACTTGGAAGTATCACAGATCTTCCGTCTTCATCCATTGTTCCTGTTCTGTTAACAGTAAGTATGAATCTGTTATAATTCCAGTTATCCTCTGTATCTGTAAACTGAATACTATTTGTATTAACGAACTGAGGCGTTGTAAGCGCAACCTCTTCACCATTTATTGTTTTACCAACAAGCATTACAGAATATGAAGCATCTTCATACTTATAATCATCCAAATCCTTATCCCATTCAAAAGTATAAGTTGAATGTCCGTATGAATCCTCATCAACAGTATAACTTGTTTCGAGTATCGGTTTAGGCTGGATAAACTGGTCTCTTCTCCAAAGAGTAAATGTAGCATGTTCTCTTGCATATTCATCTATCTCTTCTTTTGTTATTGTTTCACCACATGGTATATTAAACCACTGGAAGGACCATGATGTATTGGTACTATTGGATACATTTGCCCTGTTGGAATATCCACTCAAATCCTCATAGAAATAATAATCAAATCTCTCATCATCGTAGAGTTTTTCCCATGAATAAGTAAATTTTACCTGTGCATATCTGACACCATTTTGACTATAATATCTGTTTATAGAGTAGCTTGAAGGTTCATGCATAACCACCTTCATATTGGCTATATTATAACCAAGATTCTTTGTCTGATTTATATTTCTGTTTTCTCTTAAATCCTTAGCAAGATAATATCCATAACCATCAGATGCCGCATTTTCATCTTCGCCGTGAGGATAATAAGTCATACGTCTTACATTGTATAATCCCTTTAACTCACCTTCTGCAGCACTCTCTTCATCAAGAGCAATTGAAGTTGAATAGTAAATATTATAATTATCAGCTTCCGAATCATAATATATTACATATCCCGGTTTTAATGTATGTGTACTTTCATCATAAATACTTTGTGCTCCACCCGGTGTATAATCAGCTCTTTCTCCTTCGGCATTGAAGTAGCCTGCATCAGTAATCGCCTTGATATCATCCAATGATGTGAGTTTTATGCCATTTACAACTTCATGACCGAACAACATCATATTACTTTGTGTAGCATATAAATATGATCTTACTTCAAACTCACTTCCAACAATATCAGACGGAAGTCCGGAGAATGTAACGGTAAATTTAGCTGTTGCATTACCCATCTTAGATGCTGTATGAACATTACCATATCCATAGGCAATCGGTACTTCAAGTTCTTCATCATAAGCAACTAAATCAGCAACTGTATAAAGGTCAATATTACTTGCATTAAGCTCAGTCTGATACGATATTGCATCATTTGTATCACCATAAAAGCCCTTGAAGTTAGTAGGTATCCAGTATATATCTGCATTGGTTGCATTTCTTCTGTAATGCTGCGCACTACTGATAAGTCCACCGGACGTAGCATAAACACTCGACTTAAGATATACAGCTGTATAATCTGTTTTCGGCTGTGCATATGCTATAATCGAGTAAGTACTCTGGATATTCATATTGGTTACAACAAATGGTTTGCTATAAGGTCTTTCTTCAGACAAATCAATAGTAAGCTTATTTAAGCCATCAAACATATTAGGGCCTTCAAGTACAATCTCTACCTTATCCTCATAGTTAGGAATAGCTTCAAATTCTTCGAAATTATCTATTACTACTATACCATTGTTCCCTTCGATAAACTCTATATGGAAATCTGGCATAGGAAGCTGAAGATAACCGTTTACAACAAGTTCTCTATAGTCAGAATCATTCTTATCACAATCAGCCTCACCTTCATGCAGCTTATGATATGCACTTACAGCCTTAACATAGAAGTGTATCTTATAGTTTCCTTCCCAACCGTTTTCAAGGAATTTAGTATATATACTATTTGCATCATAGTCCTGATATAATTCACTATCTGCTGTAACATAGCAATCTATATCGTCAGAAGTATATATAATGTTTCCGT